>JABEVL010000310.1 GCA_013043995.1 Spirochaetales bacterium
AACCTGATCAACGATCGGGGCGTTCATATTTGCAAATCCATGCTGGCCTACCAGCAGTTCGGGAACGGCGAAACACCCGAGTCGACCGGTAAAAAAAGCGATCACTTTGTCGGCGACTACTACGTGCGCTTTTCGCAGTGGGTAGCCGAGAATCCCGAGGCCGAGGTCAGGGCCCAGGAGCTCTTACGGCTCTGGGAAGCTCAGGATCCTCAGACGCTCGAGCTCTGGAAAAAAATGAATTCCTGGGCCGTGAGCGGGATTCTGAAAACATACGCGCGGACGGGAATCCAGTTTGACAGCATCTACTACGAGAGTCAGACCTACAAGCTGGGCCGGGAAGAAATACTCAAAGGGCTGGACAAGGGAGTTTTTTCGCGACGCCCCGATGGGGCCGTCGTCATCGATCTTCCTTGGAAAAATTCTCCAGAGGACGAAGCCACCGCCCAAAAAGTGCTTTTGCGTGCCGACGGTACCTCGATCTACCTGACCCAGGACATCGGAACGGCGATCTCCCGTCAAAAAGACTGGCCCTTCCAGCAGCTGATCTACGTCGTGGCCAACGAACAGGACTACCACTTCAAGGTACTGTTCTACGTTCTCGAACGCCTGGGATTTGCGTGGGCCACGAACCTTTACCATCTTTCGTACGGCATGGTGAACTTGCCCGAGGGGAGGATGAAGAGCCGGGAAGGTACCGTTGTCGACGCCGACAATTTGCTGGACGAACTGCGCGACGGGGCGATTCAGGAAATCCAGTCCAAGGGCCGGGAGAACGCCGTGGAAGGCCTGGAGGCAACCGCCGAAAGCATCGCGCTGGGGGCCTTGCACTACTACCTCCTTCAGGCCAGTCCCTCCAAGGACATGATCTTCAATCCCCAGGAAAGTCTTTCTTTTGCCGGGAATACGGGCCCCTACCTCCAGTACACGGGTGCGCGACTTTCTTCGATGCTGGCCAAGGCCCGCGAGTCGTCTTTGTCGGGCACCGTGGACGCCTCGCTGTTGTCGAGCCAGGAAGAATGGGATCTGGTGAAGCTGTTGGCGGTCTTCCCTGAAACCGTGGAAAAGGCCGCCCTGGCCCGGGACCCCAGCGTGCTGGCGGGTTTTCTTTACGAAACGGCCAAGTCTTTCAGCCGTTTCTACCATGAGTGCCCTATCCTCAATGCTCCCGAAGTGAATTTGGTGGCAAGCCGCTTGGCCTTGGCCGAGGCGGTTCTTGTTGTTTTGAAAAACGGATTTGAATTATTAAATATACCTTTCCTGCGCAGCATGTGAAAGGCGAAGGGGGACTTATGGCCATGACGAAAAGGCCTGATGCTTGGGGACTTTACGATCCGCAGTTTGAAAAAGATTCCTGCGGAGTCGGTTTTTTGGCCAACATCAAGGGAAAAAGAAGTCACAAGATTCTTGAGGATGCGTCCCAGATCTTGTGCCGGATGGACCATCGCGGGGCGCGGGGCGCCGAAATCAATACGGGCGACGGTGCGGGCATCCTGACGGCCTTGCCTGTTAAATTCCTTCAAAAGGTCGTTCTCAAGGACACGGGGCTTGACCTGTCGCTTCAGGGTGTGTGGGCCGCCGGCAACGTTTTTCTCCCCCAGGACGAAAAAGAAAGAGCCTCCTGCAAGGCCCGGTTTGCCGAAATCGTGGCTCAGAAGGGGCAGGTGCTTTTGGGCTGGCGCCGGGTTCCCGTGGACGATTCAGCTCTGGGTCCGACGGCCAAGGCGTCCGAACCTGTTGTCGAAACCGTTTTTGTGGGCGGCGCTCCCGGCCTTTCCGCTGAGGACTTTGACCGCAAGCTCTTCCTGGTCCGAAAACAGGCCGTTCACGCTCTTCGCGGCAAGCCGGGTATGGATTCCCGTTCCTTTTTCTACGTTTGCTCCCTGTCGAGCCGCGTCCTGGTCTACAAAGGCATGCTGACTCCCGACCAGGTCTGGAGTTACTACGGAGCTGACTTGTCGGACCCGGACTACGAAACGCACCTGGCCATGGTGCATAGCCGCTTTTCTACCAACACCTTCCCTTCGTGGGACAGGGCTCAGCCCCTGCGCTTTATGAGCCACAACGGCGAGATCAACACCGTGCGCGGCAACGTCAACAAGATGTTTTCCCGTCAGGAATCCCTGATGAGCGAGCTCTTCGGTCCCGAACTGCGGGATGCCTACCCGATCATCGAGCCCGACCTGTCCGATTCGGGTTGTTTTGACAACGTTTTGGAACTTCTGATGCTCTCGGGGCGCAGTTTGCCCGAGTCCGTGATGATGATGATCCCCGAAGCGTGGCAAAATCACGGCGGGATGGACCCTCAGAAAAAAGCCTTTTACAAATTCCACAGCGCGGTCATGGAACCCTGGGACGGCCCGGCGAGCATCGCGTTTACCGACGGACGCTTTATTGGGGCCGTCTTGGACCGTAACGGTCTGCGTCCCAGCCGGTACTACATTACCAAAGACGATATGGTGATCATGGCCAGCGAGGTGGGCGTGGTGGAAGTTCCCGAAGCCCAGATCCTGCAGAAAGGCCGCTTGCAGCCCGGAAAGATGTTCCTGGTCAACTTTGAAGAAGGCCGGATCGTGGACGATGCGGAAATCAAGTCGGCCATCGCGGGGCAGCGCCCCTACGCCGACTGGATCAAAGAAAATGAAATTCGCTTGGTCGACCTTTCGCCCAACAAAGAACCCCACGGTTACGACGAATCGACGGTGGAACAACGCCGTAAGGCCTTCGGCTACACCTGGGAACACCTTGAAATGATCCTCAAGCCGATGGTGGAGTCCAGCCAGGAACCTCTGGGTTCGATGGGTAACGACGCTCCTTTGGCCGTTCTTTCCGAAAAACCACGACTTTTGTACGAGTACTTCAAGCAGCTTTTTGCCCAGGTGACGAACCCGCCCATTGACTCGATTCGAGAAGAGATCGTCATGAGCCTGGAAAGCTACATCGGACCCGAAAAGAACCTCCTGGAGACGACCGCGGCTCATGCCCAGCGGCTTTTGCTCCCCAACCCCATTCTGACCAACGAGCAGATGGCGGCCCTCAAGCACATCGACCGCAGGGGTTGGAAAACCAAGATCCTCGACGCCACCTTTGCCAAAAACGAGGGCGAGGCCGGTTTGGCCAGCGCCCTGGACCGCCTTGCCCGGGAAACTGAACAGGCCCTCCAAGACGGATACGCCCTCGCGGTGCTTTCCGATAGGGCCGTTTCGGCCGAACGGGTACCTGTTTCAGCCCTCCTGGCCGTTGGGACCGTGCATCACCACCTGATCCGGCTCGAAAAACGCAACCAGATCGGCATTCTTGTCGAGTCGGGTGAGCCTCGCGAGGTGCATCACTTCTGCCTGCTTGTAGGTTACGGTGCCGACGCGGTCAATCCCTACCTGGCTTTTGAAGTCATGTGGCGGATGGCCCGCGATCAACTCCTTGAAACTTCCTATTCTGACGAAGAAATTGTCGCCCATTATCTGAAAGCCGTGGCCAAAGGCATGCGAAAGGTCTTTGGGAAAATGGGAATCTCGACCCTGGAGTCCTACAAGGGAGCCCAAATTTTTGAAGCCGTCGGTTTGGACGAAGAGGTGATCCACAAGGCCTTTGCCGGGACGGCAAGCCGTATCAAGGGCGCCGGCTTCGACGTTCTCGCCCGAGAATCCCTGATGCGGCACGAGATGGGCTGGCCCAAGGATAACGAGCCCGTCTTTGACCGCTATTATACTCCTGGGGACTACCATTACCGTTTCGGCGGCGAAAAGCACATGTGGGACCCCGAATCGATCGCTGATTTGCAACGAGCCGTTTGGCAGCAAGATCCGGCGGCCTGGGCCCGGTTCAGCGCCCGGCAGGCCGAGCGTTCCATTCATCAGGCGACCTTGCACGGTCTTCTGAACTTCAAGAAAGCTTCGCCGATCCCCCTGGACCGGGTCGAACCGGCTTCCGAAATCGTGAAAAGGTTCGTCACGGGGGCCATGAGTTACGGTTCCATCTCGAAAGAAGCCCATGAAACCCTGGCCCTGGCGATGAACCGTCTGGGCGGTAAATCCAACACGGGCGAAGGCGGCGAAGACCCGGCACGGTTTGTGCGGCTTGCCAACGGCGATTCGAAACGCTCGGCGATCAAGCAGGTGGCCTCGGGGCGTTTCGGCGTGACGATCCATTACCTGGCCAACGCGGACGAGATTCAGATCAAGATGGCCCAGGGAGCCAAACCTGGCGAAGGCGGAGAACTCCCGGGTCACAAGGTGGACGCCACGATCGCCAAGACACGCGGCTCCACACCGGGTGTCGGTCTGATTTCGCCTCCCCCCCACCACGATATTTATTAGATTGAGGACCTGGCTCAGCTGATTTTCGACTTGAAAAATGCCAAC
>JABEVL010000311.1 GCA_013043995.1 Spirochaetales bacterium
AAGGGCTAGACCAAGCCATGAAAACGGGCGATACAAGCCAGGAAAAGGTCTTGTGGATGAAGTCCAAGGACAAAAACGGCAAAATCACCACCATCGACGGGGCCATGCTCGGGATGATGGGGGGGGTGACACAAAACGCCCTGAACGGTAATAGCTTTGACTCGACGGCGCAGATCACCTCGGGGGGGAGTGTCACCGTTCCCGCAGGAACCTTTTCAGCAACCTGGAAGGTCGCTTCCAACGTCACGAACGGCCGGTCCTCAGAAAAGGGGACGGCCTGGATTTCCAGTGTGGTGCCGGTGTGGCACATCGTGAAATCGGTGAGCGATAACGGCTCAACGACGATGGAGCTTGCCGACTTTGGCTCCTCGGGGTACGTTTCCGAATTCTGATCTTCTCGGGCAGGGCCTGCCGCGAACGATGGCTGACGGCGGGCCCCGCTATCCCCGAGGCGCGATTTTTGTTAGATTGAAGAAGTTTCACAACGGTTGCGCTCGATGGCACCCAAGGCTCCGGACGCGGAAGGCGGCTCGGTAGAACCGCGGTTTCGAAACGCTGTTGGACCGCCGGAACGAAACTCAAGAAACTGCACGAGCGAGTGCGGCAAACAAAAGCCAAAAGGTAGATTTGTTCCCCAAATGAATAAAAAACCCCGTTTCGACGGCCTCAAAGTAACGATCATGGGGCTGGGACTCAACGGCGGCGGCCTCGCCAGTGCCGCCTACTTTGCCCGGCGCGGGGCCCAGGTGACCGCAACCGATTTGCGTTCCGCAGAAGTTCTGGCGCCTTCGATCCAGGCTCTTGAGGGGCTGAACGTGCGTTTTGTGCTGGGCCGTCACGACGAAAGTGATTTCAGCCAAGCCGACCTTGTGGTTAAAAATCCTGCGGTTCGCCCCAATAACCCTTATCTCGCCCTGGCTAAGCGCGTCGAGACCGACTTGTCCCTCTTCCTGCGTGAAGTTGACAATCCGCTTCTGGCGGTGACAGGAAGCAAGGGAAAATCGACGGTGGCGACGGCTTTGCACGCCATCTGGACGGCTGTAGACCCCCGTACCCGTTTGGGGGGCAATATCGCCGTCTCCCCCCTGAGTTTTGTCGACGAAATGGAGCAGGGCGCCCCGGTCGTGCTGGAACTTTCAAGCTGGCAGCTGGCCGATCTGCGCGGTCTGGACGTTTTGCATCCCAAGGTGGCCGTTGTGACCAATCTTCTTTGGGACCACATGAACGTTTATTCTAACCAGGAGGCCTACGCCCGCGACAAGGCCGTGATCCTTGAAGGTCAATCGCCGCAGGACTGGGCTCTTTTGAACGTGGACCAGAGTTGGGGAACCTGGTTTGCCGGCCATGCCCGGGCCAGGGTCGCTGTTTTTTCGGCTCAGGGTCGGCCCAATCGTCAACAATTCCCTGGAGTTACCCCCCAGGCTGAGTTTTGGCTCGATGCCGACCAGCGGGGCTGGGGGGCCCTCGACGGTCCAACCGTGGAGCTTTTGCCGCAGGTTTTGAAAGTTCCCGGGAGCGTATTCAGGACCAACTGCCTGGCCGCCGCCGCTGCCGCCTTTCTGGCGGGTTGCGAGGTCCCGGCGATCCGTTCCGCCCTGGCCGACTTTCGAGGGGTTCCTCACCGCATGGAAAATTTTCGCCGCTGGAACGGGGTAGATTTTTTTGACGATACGGCCGCGACGATCCCCGAAGCCGCGGTAGCCTCGTTTCTGGGATTTAAGAGTCCTGTCCGCTGGATTGCAGGCGGTACCGACAAAAATGTTGACCTGGCGCCTTTTGAAGGCCTTTCTAACCCTCCGGCCCAGCTCGTCCTGTTGGGGGGCTCGGCGACCGAACGTCTTCTGCCTCTCCTCAAAGCCAAGGGCTGGAGCTGGGACGGGCCTTTTACGACGATGAGTCAGGCTGTCGACGCCGTGCTGGAAAAGGCTCGGCCCGGTGACGTTGTCCTGCTGTCGCCGGGAGCGGCGTCCTTTGAACTTTTTAAAAACGAGTTTGACCGCGGGCGGCAGTTTCAAGAAGCCGTCACCGAGAAGACTTCCGGCGGTATCCGCCCATGAAAAAGCCTTGGAAAATTCTGTCCGTGGACGATGAACCCGGTGTCCACGAACTTCTCCGCATGGCCCTCGAAAACTACACCTTTGAGTCCGCGCACGTTGAGTTGTTGACGGCCAGCAGTGCCCAAGAGGCTGAGGTTCTTTTGAGGCAGGAGCCCGCCCTTGCTGTTTGTATCGTGGACGTGGTCATGGAAACATCCCACGCCGGCCTTGAGCTGGTGCGGGCGATTCGTCAGAACCTGGGCAACCTGATGGTACGCATCGTCCTCCGAACGGGTCAAACGGCTCAGTTTCCTGAAAGCGACACGGTCAATGATTTTGACATCAACGACTTCTGGGCCAAAAACGAAACCTCCTTCGTCCGTATGAGAACTTCGATCACGACCTGCCTGAGAGGCTACAGGGACTTAGTCCTTTTGGACCGGCGGACCCAGCAGGTTCGTCAGTGGGCCGATCGCTTCCCCGAGCTTTTGGGCGTCAAGGAGTGGACTTCGCTGGTCAGGTTGGTGGTTCTGCGTCTGAAGGACCTGTTTCCCGTTGATTTGCCTTCGACTTTTTTGTGCCGCAACGATGGGGCCCTATGGCCGATGTTCATGGGGTCTGGACGCTTTCCTTCGCAAGGTTCCCCAGACATTTTGCCTTGGGTTGGAGAAACAGAGGCCGCCCTGATCCTCCAGGCTTGGGAAAAAAAATCCCTTGTAGAATCTGGTAATAATCTGGCGCTGTACTTTGAAACTCATGACCAGACCGGCTACCTTTTTTTCTGGGAAGGCTCGCCCGTTTGGGGCGATTACGAACGCCATGCGGCTCGACTGGTGCTGCACAACTTTCGTTCGGCTGTCGATAATTTGACCTTGATTCAGGCCCTTGAACAACAAACTGAAGACCTCGCGGCGCGCTCAGAACCCTCGGAAATTCTTTTCAAACAGCACAGCAGTTTTTTGACTGCCGCGTCGGCCTTGCAAATCCTCTATGAGGGCGATGAGTCGAATCCCTTGGACAGGCGACGCCGGAGTCTTGCCGAAATGATGGCGAATGCCCTGCGTCTGGTCGGACCTCAGCACTCCGAGAACCTGGACTTTTCCTCGTTGTTGCCGCGCTGGGCGGGTGAGGGCTGGAAGTTCTTGACCGTTCCGTTTTCGGTGAGCATCGAACGATGCCTGGCGCTTCTTGTCCTCGTTCGCGACATGCTGGACGCCTTTGAAAGAGACACCCCTCGGCGAGCCGGGAGGAACTTCGGCGTTTTGAGACTGGCTGATCAACCTGCAGTCCTGACGATCGAGGCCAACCACTCGGTTCTGCCGGTTTATTCCCTGGCTTGGACACAACTCAGTGTTCAACTTGGGGCCGTCTTTACGGTGAAGGAAAGCACTCCCGAAAGTACAGTCTGGACACTGTTGCTTTAAAGTTCGAAAAATCTCAGGAATTGATCCACTCCAGGGCCTCTTTGAGCCTCACAAGTCTTGCTTCACCGCTTCGGATGTCTTTCAGCTGAAACGGCTGGTCCAGGGCTGGCGGAGTGCCTGGGCCGAAGGAAGCCACAAAAGGGATTCCCTTGGATTCGGCGTACTTGTACTGCGCCGCGGTTTTGCGTTCGTCCAGATAGACTTCACAGCGGACATCCTGAGCCCGCAATGCCGCTGCAAGGGCTTGGGCGGTTCCAGCCTGTTCCTGGCCGGAATTCAGAATCAGGAGTTGCGACGTTGTAGCAGAACGGGGAAGCCTGCCCAATTCCTCGAGGGCCGCCATCAGACGGTCCAGACCAACGCTGCCGCCGATGCCCGGAAGTTTCTCTTTTGTGTAGAGGTTGGCCAGGTCGTTGTACCTTCCTCCGGAGCAGACAGAGCCGATTTCGGGCAGGTCCTCAAGGACGGTTTCAAAAACGACCCCCGTGTAGTAGTCCAGGCCCCGGGTGATCGAGGGTGCCAACCTGAAATGGCCTTCAAGTCCTGTGTGCCTTAAAAGGTTGAAAATCTCGCGCAACCGCTGAGAATCTTCTGCAGCTCCTCCGGCAAGCTTTTCAAGTTCGCCCAGAACTTCTGCGAAATTCCCGCGGGCTTCGACAAAGCGCAGAATTTGTTCCGCACCAGTTTCCCCGACCAGGGTTGTCAGTTGGGCAAGGATTTCGGTTCTGCCGAGCTTACCGAGCTTGTCGACAGTCCGGAGGATCTCGACCGAGTGAGCACGATTCCCGATTTTGTCCAAAAAGCGGTTGAAAAGTCCCCGGTGGTTGACAAGGATCGTAAATTGGCCGGCTTGGACTTCTAAAAGAGCCGAGGCCATTACGGACAGAATCTCAAAGTCTGCCGCCGCTGAATCGACCCCCACGATGTCGCAGTCGCACTGGTAGAATTCACGGTAGCGCCCTTTTTGGGGCTTCTCGCCGCGCCAGACCTTGGCCATGTGGTAACGTTTAAAGGGGAGGGGGAGTTGGGCCAGGTTGGTCGCCATAAAACGGGCAAAGGGGACTGTCAGGTCGAAGCGTAAGGCAACGTCCCTGCCACCGTTGTCCTCGAACCTAAACATCTGTTTTTCGGTCTCACCGCCGCCCTTCCCCAAAAGAATTTCGGCATACTCCAGGGCGGGCGTATCGATGGGGACAAAGCCATAGGATGCGAAAACGCGCTCAAGCTGGGCTAGAAGTGTGCGTCGGGGGATTTCTGCCGACGGAAGGGCGTCTCGAAAACCTTTAAGAACCTGGGGAGCGATTAAGTCAGCCATGGCTTGAGTTTAGGGAAAATGGAAGGGAGGAGCAAGGGTGGCTTGTCTCTATATATAAATCATGCTATATTAAAAGAATGAACGCTTTATCCACGTGTTCCCCGCAACGGCTGGAAGATTGGTCTCAAAAACTTAAGGTCTGCGGTCACCCGATCCGGCTGAAGATCCTTTGCCTGATCGAACATGAAAGTATCTGTGTCTCGGACCTCTACCAGTGCCTGGAACAACCCCAGCCCGTGATCTCTCAGCACTTGGCCGTGCTCAAGGAAAGAGGCGTCGTCGAAGGCACCGTTTCGGGAAACAAAAGATTTTACAGCATTGTCGACCCTCTGGTCCGCCTGATGGTCCAACAGTTCTTGAAGTCGGCCACCGAACCCGATACTATAGGGCATGCCTGAAACATTTGCTTTCCGCTTCGGAGAGTTTCCTTCGAACCTTTGCTTTTACACGAGCGGTGAAGACCTTTTTGCCGGTTTGGACGTGGTTTCCTTTGACCAAAATACTTTTCCACTTTTTGCAAAATACGCCCAGCCCCAGCACCGCGTGGTCTGGCCTGCCGGTGAAGCGCACAAGGACTTGTCTTCCATTGAACAGCTTTTAGAGGTCTGCCTTTCGGCAGGCCTGGGACGGGACTCGACCTTGGGCGGCGCCGGGGGCGGCGTCGTGACCGACATGGCGGCGTTTGCCGCCAGTCTTTATATGCGGGGTTGCCGGCTGGTCCTCATCCCGACGACGCTCCTGGCCATGGTCGACGCCGCGGTTGGAGGGAAAACGGGTGTCGACTTTGGGGGATACAAGAACATCGTCGGCACCTTCTACCCGGCCAACGAGGTCCGGATCTGGACAGGGGCCTTGAAGAGTCTTTCGGAAAGAGAGTACCTGAGCGGCCTTGCCGAGGTGATCAAACACGGCCTTTTGGGGGCTAACCGTGTCTGGGACCTGGTCAAAGAACAGCGCCCCGCCGTCCTCGCCCGGCAGAACTCCGTCTTGGACGAATTAGTCCGTGAGGCCGTCTTGTTCAAGGCCCGCGTCGTCGAAAAGGACCTCCGCGAGGTGGGTGAACGGGCTTTTCTCAATCTTGGGCATACCTTTGCCCACGCCCTCGAGGCCGTGTTGAATTTTGATGGAACTTTGAGTCACGGCGAGGCCGTCGCCTGGGGTATGGACAGAGCCTTGAGCCTGGGGGTTCGGCTGGGCGTGACAGATCCTCAATGGAAAGACGAGGTTCATGAACTTCTGACGGCCTATGGCTACCGTCTGCGTCTTGACGGTGTACTGCCAGAAGAGGTACTCGGCGCCATGAAAAATGATAAAAAGAAAAAGTCGGGAACAGTGCGTTTTGTCCTGCAAAAGAGCCGGGGCGAAACCCTCTTGCAACCCGTTGACGATAAGTTGGTTCTTAAAACAATCCAGGAGGGTCTATGAGCGTTCCCCCAGTCCATCATTACATGGCCGGCGAGGTGATTTTTAAAGAAGGTGACACAGGCAACCTGATGTACGTGATTTTGGAAGGGGAAATCGAGATTTTAAAATCTGTCGCAGGCAGCCATAAAACCTTGTCCGTCCTGAGAAAAGGGGAGTTTTTCGGCGAGATGTCCTTGCTGGACGACAGCCCCCGCTCGGCCACGGCCATGTGCAGTAAAGAAGCGAAGCTTCTCGTGATGAGCGACGACCAGTTGGACGCCTACATTTCTTCAAACCCGGACTTTGCCGTTAAAATGATCCGCAACCTGGCACGGCGACTGCGGGGGGCCAACAAGCTCATCGAGCAGGCCTTGGCGGGAAACTCCACCCGTGCAGTCTTTGAAGGGCTGGCCGAATACGCCCGTGAAAAGGGTCTTGAAACCATAAAAGGGTGGCGGGTAAGCGTCCCCGCATTTTCTATCTGGGCCGGGCAACACTTGGGAATTCCTGAAAAAAACATCCCTGCTATCCTGCAGACACTCCTGGAAAGAGGCTTTATTGTCACTTCAGCGATGGGGGAACAGGAGGTAATCTACCCCAACACTCAAGGAAATTGACAATTGAGGGGTTCATAGTCCTGTGTAGTGAACCCCGTTTGAAAATGTCAGTTTATTGATAAACGCCTAGGTGAGTTCTCTGGTGCTATCTACAAAAACTCTACAGGAAGATCCCAATCGATGAACAAAAGACAACCACTTTGACTCTCAACTTCGTGCACCGAACCTGGAAGGTTTTCTACACCTCGACCTGCCTCGTAGGTTCCATGAGCATCGCGTTGGCTACCCTTTAAAATTAAGATACGTTCGGTACCGGCGTGTCGATGTAAGGGGGCTCGGGCCCCGGCCTCATAACTAAGGAACGCCGATTCCCACCCGTCGGCATCCCTACATAAGCTGGCTTTTCTTAAGCCGGGGCGTAAAGTATTCCAGGTAACTTTATCGATCCAGGTTTGTGCGGATAAAACGGCAAAAAGAAGCTCATTCACCGTCGTTGTCCAACCTACAATGCCTCCTTGGCTGACAAACATTTCAATAACGGACTCTTTGAAGGCCGGAATATAACTTGCCGTTGCGTCCGTGACCAAAAGGACTTCAAAACCTCGATCGGCAGCTTCCCGTGCGGTCGTCTGTACACAGACCTCTGTGGTCACACCGCACAGCACTAAAGTCTTGATATTTTGTGCTTTAAGGACTTCTTCAAAACGGGTTTTGTAAAAGGCTCCTTTCCCTGGTTTTTCAAGTGTGACTTCCCCGGCCCAAGGTCGACAGGCGGGTATGATAGAATTGCCGGGTTCTCCTAAAATCAAGTACCGCCCCCAAGGTCCCCTGTCACCAATGCGAAGTCCGGTTGTACCATGTTCACGTTTGAAGGGGGGACAGTCGGAAAGGTCAGGCTGATGACCTTCAAGGGTGTGAAAAACAGGTAACCCCGCTGCTCGAAAACCAGCCAGCAACCGTCGCACTTGAGGAATACAGGGGGCTAACAGCGTGACCTCGTTGCCCAGTGCTGTACCGTAACCTCCTTGCTCTAGAAAGTCTCGTTGCATATCGATCACCACGAGAGCTGTCGTGGTGATCGAGAGTTTCTTAGGGCCCGGTCGAGAGTGGGTCAGCTTGACTTCAGTCTTCATGTCTTCCTCCGTGTCCCCCCATGGCTCTGGCGAGCTCATGAAAGTTGAGGTTTGATGACTGGTTTTCCCATACGATGCTCCCCTCGCTCACCACACCGACACGATCGGAAAGCTCAAGCACTTCATCTAAATCCTCACTGATCAGCAGAACGGCAGCTCCTTGAGAACAGGCTTCTGAGATCCGGGAGCGCACTTCTGCTGTGGCCTGAAAATCCAAGCCAAAGCAGGGGTTGGCAACAATGAGTATCTTGACGTCAGAACGAAGCTCGCGTGCAAGAACGGTACGTTGAATATTTCCCCCCGAAAGCGACCGCAGAGGCAAGTCAAGGTTGGCCGTTCGAATTCCAAAAAGTTGGCGTAACTTCTCGGCCCTGGCTTTTAATTCTCGGGGACGGTATGTTTTCTCGTGAATCGACAAATTTTCCCAAACACTCAGGTTGGCTAAACCCGCGTTTTGCAAAGGAAGCTCGGGTAAAACGGCGAGCCCATGGCGTAGCAGGTAGGGCCGCTGCGAATGAAAAGGCTCACCATGAAGAAAAATACTTCCGTGGGAAGGGTCGTGCAAGCCCATAAAAACTTCTACCAGTTCTTTCTGCCCGTTGCCAGAAACCCCCGCAAGGCCAAAAATCTCTCCTTGCTTGACCGAGAACGAGAGGTTTTTGAGAGCCAGTACCCCCCTTTCGCCCAGAAGGCTCAGATCACGTACCTCGAGGGCAACGGGTCCGGCTTTCCTTGTTGTTAAACTTGGCCCACCTGGTAGGCGAACATCTTCACCCACCATTAAGGAGCCCAAACGG
>JABEVL010000312.1 GCA_013043995.1 Spirochaetales bacterium
CTCCAGTACGTGCGGGTGGACGCTGAAACGGGGCTCTTGCCTTCAGGCGAACCCGGTGAGCACGTGATCGACGAAGTTTTCCTGACAGGAACGGCGCCCACGAAGATCTCGAACCTCGAAGATTTCCGTAAAATGAGGGATCGCGTTCTTTCGAGAAACATCGATAAGGTCGTCAACAACGTTACTCAGAAGATTGATAACAGCGCCCTTGATCCGACATTGAACTTTGACTTGAACGGCACCACAACCACCCCGTCCACTTCTCCAGCTCCCGATAGTCAGAGTCCCCCGGATTCTCCGCTGAATCCTAATCTTTCAAACTAACTCGTCCATATTTCATCGAAGCTGTGCGGCCGCTCGCAGTAGCGGCACACAAAACCGCCGCCCGAACGGATGAACTCAGGCTCAACGGGCTCATGTTGCCGGGCGTGGCTGATGCAATTCTCATTTCTGCACGCAATCTCAGCAAAATTGTAAATTCGAGGCGGCATGTGAACGCGGTATTTATGCACTACCCGTTTGTTTTGAACGATGTTGAGCGTGCACCCCGGGCTCAGAGCGGCGAGTTTTTTAAGCTTTTTAAAACCGAGCTCAGGAATATCTGGAATAGAAATCAAGCCCTTGATCACCTGTGACTTTTTGGAAGCAAAAACGCCTTGACTAGACAGATAATTCAGCTGAAGATTCCGGCGGATCTTGTCTAACAGTCGCCAGATCTGTTCGATATCTCGGCCTAGTCCAATGTGATCAATGACAATGCCGTCGTCCACAGGCTTGATTCCTGTTTTAGGATCGACCAGGCGAGGCGCAGAACTGACCGGAACTTCTTCAATAAAATTATCCAGCAACTCGGGTTCACGGACCGAGAGGCCCTTCCATTCATGGCCTAAGACTCCGCCCACCATACCTATTAGGGTAATCCGGGTAAAGTAGCCGTTCCGAGACTGTTCATCCCAGCCGTTGACTTCCAGGGGTTCCGCAAAAAGCGGGATGGTGGGTGCTAACCTGTTTTGCGGCAGAGGATGATAAAACTTAGTTCCAGGAGGGAGTTGAGGCAAATGATCTGGCCGCACGGTGACGGAAGCTTTCAGAAACTCGACCTTATCCAGCACTTCGTCGCCCATGCGTTCGATTTGGAGTCGTGTGAAGTACCAAACATCGGCAACGTCCGGTTGAGAGAGGTAGGCGTCGATCGAGCTGAAAAACCTCAAAGAAAACCGATGGTCTTTCATTTTTTGGGCGTAAAATTCGGGAAGAGCCAGTTCAGGGGGCGCGATGAGATCAACCTGGACGCTATCAAATATTTGAAGACCGTCGGCTTTCGAGTGAACCGTTCGGCCAAAGTAGAGATCCCCGATCAGAGCGATATGGATGGAGTTGCGGTTCCACTTTTTTTGTTCCAGAAATGAAAACTCGTCCAGAAATTCCTGAGATGGATGCTCATGACGGCCGTCCCCTGCATTCAGGAAACTGGGTTGCGGTATCCCAGCTTTTTTGCAGTAGGCTCCGATATAATTTTCAAGATGACGGCATACACCTTCCACGGTGCTGCGGATGATGAAGATGGAACGCCGGCCGTAGCCGACCAGCATTTTCAAGGTGTCAGAAAGACTCTCTTGTTTGTTGAAGGACGAACTCGAAGCGTCAAAAACGTTGACGGTGACGCGGTGAAACAAGGCCGCATTACGAAAAGATTCTTTTGTCCGAGTGCTGTCCTCGAGAAAGATCAAATAAACGGAAAGATTGGGGTCAGAAATCTGGAAGGCCGAGGGATCCTTACCTTCCAAGATTGTTTTTTTGATTTCAGCTGTTTTCGTGTATAAAAACCACTGCTCGTCCAAGCTCAGGTCACAGACGACTGAAACGCTCCGTCCTTGAAAAGGACCGTTCATGAGTGCCCTCCAGCAATTTTCTTCAAGGTTTGGGGGTCAAGAAATATAAGATTTCCGTTCGAACCTTGGACGATCAGAACTTGTGGCGTGACGGCCAACCCTGTGTTTTCTTTTACGGCTTCTCCCGAAAGTTGTATCGACTGCAATTCGGCATCGTAGAGACCGACAACCCAGCGGCCCTGAGTATCCTTGACAACGGCGTAGACTTGAGTCCCCACCACTAAAAATGACGCCTCGGGCGAAACGTCTTGTTTCGACGTGGCGAGCGGCGAAAGGTCGGATGATGAAAGGATCATCAGACGAACTGCGGCATTTCCACGGTTTTCACCGGCTGTAACAAGATAACCCGCACCGAAGGGTTGAAAAACCCCGCGCCGAATGGAGTTCACGTCCGAGGCTTTCCAGAGCTTATGGGCGCTGGTGTCGATCAAATCCAGTCGTCCCAACCCGTTGGCGTCCAACGTTTCAAGAAACGGAACGGTGGCGGGCGGCGGACCGGCCGGGGGTGCTGCCGGCTGAGATGGTGACGTCTGGAGTTTTTGGTCCTCTTTCTGGATGGTCTGCCTTTCTTGCTGAAGGAGACGGTCCCTGGCTGCGTTGGCTGCTTTTGCGGCGTCAAGGACTTTCTGTTCCGCTGCGATCGATACCAGGCTGGGAGGCGGGGGGGTCACAGCCTTACCTGGTGGGGGTGTGCCGACAGAAGAGGCCGCAGGAGAAGCAGCAGAAGGCGAGACAACCTGCGGAGGCGTTGCAGGAGGAGGCCCAGCCGGAGCTGGAGACGGGCTCGCTGCGGCCGCCGGAGCCTGGGCGGCTGCCTGGAGGGCTTTTTTTTGTGCGTCGAGAATTTTTTGTTTTTCTTGAATGACCTTGCTTTCTAAGATGATTTCTTTTTCTTTAAGGTCGGCGAGTTTTTTTTGCTCGTCAAGGCTGGCCTGATTTTGCTTCATCGAGGAAGTTACGGCAGGATTCGAGACCTCCTCCGCATTTACAAGTCCGGCGGGACCTTTACTCAGGGTATTTCTCAAGGGAATAACGATGCGAGTTTTACCCGGCCAATCCTTGTAGCTGAGAGCCAAACCGGCGTTTTGCGGTGTCAGGACCGCCGCAAGGCCCGGCACGTAATTTTGTTGAAAGTAGTCTAGTTTTCCGCGATAAACAGCGTTATAGCGGGTCACAAAATCAGCCAAAAGCAGAGCATTATCAAAACTGTACCCAAAAGCCTTTTCCAGGTAGCCTGCGACGATCCAATTCAGGTTGCGGATCGTATCAACACCCGCCTGTTCGCCAAGAATAAGAACGTCTGCTCCCAACTTCGTCGAGGCGGGGTCAACGAGGCGAAGGGCGGAATACTTGGTGCCTCTCAAGGCTCCCGTGGGGTCTGCCTTTCTTCGGGAACCCAGGTCCTGGCCGATCCCGATGATCGCCGCGCGAGATTCGATGACGGCCACGGGACCCACGTAGTCGATGAACTTGACTCCCGCGAGGTCAGCCGATTTAAGCACGTCCTCGGCGACGTTTTGAGCTCCCAAGCCCAGGACCAGTCCGAGTCCCAGGAGGGCTAAGAATCCGGTCCTCAACATCATTCCCCCTAGCGCGGTAGTTTGACCTGCCGCCGTTTGGCATCAGCCTGGTACTTAAAATAAATCGCCGTATTTCCTACCAAGCGGACAAGAATCGACGAAGTCGCTAACTCTGCTTTTTGGGAAAGGTCATTCTTTTCGTCTTTAAAACCTTGAAACTTGACTTTAACAAGCTCGTGATCTTCCAGAGCCCTAGAAAGTGCCGTGATGACGGACGGGGTCAATCCGGCTTTTCCGATTTGAACCACGGGTTGCACGGCGTGGGCCAAGCGGGTTAAATAGCTCCGTTGGGCGCTGGTCAGATCCATGGATACTCCTTGCATTTCTGCAAGGATACACCGTCCGTGCGGCGATTGTCCACCGCAAAGCAGAACCGGAGGTCATTGACGTGAATCTCATCCTTTTTGAACCCGGCGAATGGGAAAAACCCCTTCCTTTACAAGATCGGCGGGCGGAACATATCCGGCAAATTCTTAAACTGAAGCCAGGGGATCTGCTTTTAGCTGGAGAAATCGGTGGGAACTGGGGAACTTTGACCTTTAACGGTCAAAGCGAGCAGGGCCTTTCATTTGCCTCGCCTGATTTTTCCCGTTCCCCAGCTCAGCCCTATCCGCTTGGGCTTTTGATTGGAACTCCGAGGCCGCCGACAGCCCAAAGACTTTTGAGGGATTTGACAAGCTTGGGCGTGGCACGCTTGGTCTTCGCCGCGACCGATTTGGGGGAAAAATCGTATTTACAAAGCCATCTTTGGCAATCAGACTGGAAAAAAGCTTTGGCCGACGGAGCCATGCAGGCCAAAACGACCCTCCTTCCGCAAGTCGAGCGTTTTGACAGCCTGGGAAAGGCCCTGCAGGAAGTTTTTGAACCTCATGAAAAACCAACCAACCGGCTCGTTTTTGACCCATCGGGCGAGTCCCTTTCCAAAACATTTGAAAATTTTATAGAAACCACGGTTCAAACCAGTTTTGCCTGGGCAGCCCTTGGGCCCGAAAGAGGCTGGAGTGAAAGAGAAAAAGGGCTGCTTAAATCTTCGGGCTGGTCTTTTGTCAACCTGGGTGAACGGGTCCTGCGGACAGAAACGGCCTGCACTGTAGCAGTTTCACTGATCCTCAACCGTGTACTTGGTATCTTATAAAACCCGATAAGGCTGGAAAATTCTGCCTTATCGGGGCAAACCTTCCTGAAAAATTGTCAGAGCAAATTCCCTCGAAGCCCCTAAAAAAGCCGACAAAAGCCGGCTCTGGAGGTTGGCCCATTCGGGGTACCCCGTAACCGTTGTGTAGAAAAACATTTCAATCACGACCCCCTTGCCTACAGGATCCAAAATCCTGACGACGATCGGGTTCTCCTTCCTGACTTCGGGCAAGGATTCAAGCTTTTGTTGACAAAAATGACGAAAAACTTCCAGGTTTGTCTCCCCCCAGGGTTCGGGCGGGCTACCTTGGGGCAGGACCCAAAGATCTTTTTCCTTCAGGGATTTTTCCAGAACCTCGTCGGCAGCGACAACACTTCGTGCATCGAAGGGAAGCGAAATCTTAAGCCGACGGGCTGAATTTTCAGCCACAGTCCTCCAATTCTTGACAGTTCCTGAAACCAGGCTGTAGGTGGGAACAGAGAAGGTGCTGTTATCGCCGCTTTTGATCAAGACCGTGTTCAAGGAAATGTCCACGACCTCTCCCTCAACTCCCTGGCCTTGCACCTCGATCCAATCGCCCAGTTTGAAAACTTGACTTGAGTGAATCTGAACCGAGGCGACAAAACCTAAAAGCACATCCTTGAACACGAGGGCAAAAATTGCAGTCAACGCGCCGATTCCCGATAAAACACCCCAAGGTTGTTGTTCGATCAGGACCGAAACGGCCATGACCGCGGCAACGATCAGAACAATAATTTTGGAAATTTGGGTGTAGCTGCGCAACGGCAGTTTGCTTTCAGGGTGGATCGCCCTAAAACCTCGTTCAAAATTGGCGACAAGCTGGTTTAAGAACGAGGAGGAGGAGGCGATAATCGCCAACAAACTCAATTTATTCATGAAGGGAAACCAGATCCACGATTCGGGAAAGAGTGTGCGCAAAAAGAAGTAGAGGGCTACAGCCGGTGCCAGAAGGGAAAGGCGGTGAAAGAACTTCGGGTCAAAAAGGAAATCGTCCCACAAAGTTTCTGTCTTTTGTGCCCATCGTCTTAATAAAACGCCGATGATGCCCCGAACCAGAAAACCGAGGACTAGTCCCAGAATGAGCAAAAGCAGGACGGAGGCAAAATAAGAAAGCGGGCGTGCTAACGAATCGGGCAAAGATTGAGCCTGGAGCCAGGCTAAAGCCGCCGCTTCAAAACTCATGTTTTTTTCCTAAGCTCTTCCAGAAGTCCGCGCGCCGAACGATCACAAAGATGCCAGACCGCTTCAAAATCGGCTTCACCGCCGTAAAAGGGGTCGGGTATCTCACCCGGCCCGGCGGGGTCCCAGTCACGAAAAAGCTTGATTTTATTTCTTTGGGAGGCGTTGGTGGCAAGTTTGCGGAGTTGGCTCAAATTCTCGTTGTCCATCGCAACGATGTAGTCAAATTCATCCAGATCTAGCACCCGAATCTGACGCGCGCGGTGCAGCAGGCGTAAACCGTGGCGCGTTGCCGCCGCTTGCGAACGTTCGTCCGCAGGCGAACCGAGGTGCCAGGAACCAGTTCCCGCGGAATCTACCTCAATTTCAGAACTCAACCCTTCTTTTTCAAGCAGATCACGAAAAACAGCCTC
>JABEVL010000313.1 GCA_013043995.1 Spirochaetales bacterium
GGGACTACGCAGCCTACCTCCAGATCCCCTATCTTCCTTGGGGAGGCGAGGTCGCTATCTTTTGTTTGGCTCTCGTCGGCGCAGCTGTCGGGTTTTTGTGGTTCAATTCCCACCCCGCCGAGGTCTTTATGGGAGATACGGGCTCCCTGGCTTTGGGCGGCCTCTTTGGTTTGATCTCTGTTCTTCTGAAAAAAGAAATTCTTCTCGTCATCCTGGGGGGGGTTTTTGTGATGGAAACCCTGTCGGTGATGATTCAGGTTTTCTGGTACAAACGGACAAAAAAAAGGGTGTTTCGAATGGCCCCCTTGCACCACCACTTTGAACTCTCGGGTTGGGCAGAAACAAAAGTTGTGACTCGATTTTGGATGTTGGGTGGGCTTTTTGCCATCCTTGGGCTTTCGACCCTGAAATTACAGTAAAAAGGACAAGTTTTTGAAAGCACCGCGTTTCGGCCTTGAAAAGGGAGTCAAGCCTACGACAGATCTCATGCTGCTGACCTTGCTGGTTTTTTTACCATTGCTGGGTTTGGTGGTCCTTTTTTCGGCTTCGTACTTCAAGGGTGAGACGTTGGCGAATAATCCCTGGTTTTTTGTCCAGCGTCAGGCCGTGCTTTTGGTCGTGGGCGCTTTTGTCGCCTGGTTTCTTTCGCACGTTTCTTGGGAGTCGGTCAGGAAGGCCGTTCCCATACTTTTGCTCGCGAATTTTATTTTGATGCTGGCTGTCTTTCTGCCCATTTGGGACGTAGGAACGGTGCTGGGAGCGCGCCGCTGGATCGTGAAATTCGGTTTCTCCTTTCAGCCTTCTGAATTGGCCAAGTTGACTGTCGTTCTTTATCTGGCTTCGATGTTTGCCAAAAAACAAAACGAGCTCGACGACTGGAAACATTCTTTGTTGCCGCCCTTTGCTTTTAGTTTTTTGTTTGTCCTTTTGACACTCCTTCAAAATGACTACTCAACTTCAATGTTCATTTTATTTGTCATCCTTGTGATGTTTTTCCTGGCGGGGGTCAAGCTCCGCTACTTTGTGATTGTGTTGGCCCTGGCTGGAGTGTTGGGAGTCATTGGGGTGCTTTCGGCGCCTTACCGCATGGAAAGGTTCACTTCGTTTCTCAAGCCGGATCACGATGTTTCGGGGGCAAGTTACCAGATTACAGCCTCGAGAGCGGCCCTGACCGACGGGGGTTTTTGGGGAAAAGGCTTCGGAGCGGGGACCCACAAGCTGGGAGGGATTCCAGAAGTTCACAACGACTTTATCTTTGCAGCGTTTGCCGAGGAAACAGGGTACTGGGGCGTCTTAGCCATTTTTTTGCTTTTCGGCCTTTTAGCCTGGAGGGCTTGGAGTTGCGCTCTGGCCCACCCCGACCCTTTTGCTCGAATGGCTGGGGTGGGTATCACGGTGTTTTTGACTTACCAGATGCTCATCAACACGGCAGTTGTTGTTGGGGCCGTTCCGGCGACAGGCGTCACCTTTCCTTTCTTTTCTTATGGCGGGTCGTCGATTGTTGTGAGCCTGGCCATGGGGGGGCTTCTGCTCAATCTCTCAAGACGTTCTTCTGAGGTGGCGGCATGACGCGGGTATTGGGTCAGGACTGGGAGCACAGCTTGAGAAGGCTCCTGAAACTGGTTCTAGCGGTTTCTCTCGCCCTCGTGGTGCTGGAACTGGGTTTCCATTTGATCGCCGCTCCGACCCTCAGGCTGGCGCGGGTGTACGTCAGCGGTGACGATCGGGGCCTGAGCAATCAAGCTCTGTTGAGCCTGATGGGGCTTACCTCGCGCGAGTATTATTTTTCCATTTCAGACAGCGAGGTCGAAAAGAGGCTTGACCAAGTCCCTTGGATTCAGTCGGCCCGGGTGTTCAAGGTTTTTCCCGACACCCTGCACGTCGAAATCCAACCGCGTGTGCCGCTGGCTCTCATCATGACGACCCTGGAAGGGCGGCAGTTGCTCCTTTCTGTCGATGCTCAGGGAGTTGTCTTTGACGTCAATTCCCAGGATGCCGGCAGGAACCTTCCCATCCTTTCGGGGATCAGCTTTCAGACCCTGCAGCCCGGAATGAAACTGCCGGACACCTTAAACAGCCTTTTTCAGAGCTTGTCCAGTTTACATCAGCAGTCTCCAGGGCTTTTTGCTCAAATTAGCGAGATCCGCGTTCGGCGTACCAACGGCGGAGGTTTTGAAACGATCCTCTACCCGGTGCAGGGAACGGTTCGGGTCATTTTGCCCGAAGCGTGGAATGATAACTTGCTTCAGCAAGCCTTCGTGCTTTTGGACGTTATCCAAAAGCAAGGCTGGGACTCCAAAACAAAAGAAATTGATTTCAGGACGACTCCCGTCGTCGTTAAGTCCAGGGAGAGTTGAGGATGGACGAAGTGGTTGTCGGACTGGATTTAGGAACCTCGAAAGTTTGCTGCGTGATTGCAGCGAGGGGGCAGGATGGGCGTCTTGCCGTGGTGGGCGTGGGCAAAGCCAAAAGCGAGGGGGTTCGGGCCGGGGTGATCGTGAACATTCGGGCTGCCGTCAAGTCGATTCAGTCGGCGATCGAAGCTGCTGAAACTTCAGGTTGGGAAGTCAAGGAAGTGATCGCAGGTTTGGGCGGCGGGACCATCGAAGGGATGAACTCGCGGGGAGTTGTTGCCGTAAGCGGGCAGAAGGAAATTCGTGCCGAAGACGTGGAGAGGGTTTTGGACGCAGCTAAGGCCAGAACGATTCCCATGGACCGAGAGATCCTTCACGTGCTGCCCCAGGAGTACATCGTCGACGATGCCAGGAAGATCAAAAATCCTGTCGAGATGATGGGCATCCGGCTCGAGGCGGAAATTCACATTGTGACGGCGACGACAGCTGTCAGCCACAACCTCATCCAAAGCATCAACGCCGCCGGTGTCGGGGTGAGCGAGGTGGTGCTCAACGCGCTGTCATCGGCTCAGGCGGTCCTTTCGAGGGAAGAAAAAGAAGTCGGTGTCCTGTTGATTGAAATCGGCGCGGGGACCACGAACGCCGTGTTGTTCTTTGAAGGCGCTCCTCATTTTTCCAAGGTTTACCAGTTCGGCAGCGAGCGCGTGACCAAGGATGTCGCCCAGGTGCTCCAGATCCCCGACGAGGAAGCTGAACGCCTGAAAATTAAGTCGGGGTGTGCCTGGGTCGAGGGTTTGGTCGAGGATACCGAAGTGATCATCAGGGGGGTGGGGTCGCGGCCGACCTATACCCTCCAGCGCAGCCAGATCGCTCGGATCATTCAGGCTCGGATGGAGGAGATCCTGTCCATGGTCGCTAAGGATGCAACACGGACGGGTCTGATCCCCCAGCTGGGGGCTGGGATCGTCTTCACAGGAGGTGGGGCGCACCTGGAAGGCCTGCCCGAGCTGGCCAAGTCTGTGTTCGGCAAACCAGGAAGGATGGGGGTCCCGATGGGGTTGGCCGGTCTGGACGAAACCTGGCAGCGCCCTGAGTACAGCTCCGTGGTCGGCTTGGCCCTGTGGGGCGAAGATCGTCTGCCGGACGTTGCTGTGGCGGGTTTGGACGCTGAAGGGCCTCGGGCTACAGGCCGTGCCGCTCCTTTACGCAAAAGCCGGAGTCCTTCGAAACTCTGGGAGTTCATAAAAAAGAATTTTATCTAGCGAGGGCCTAACCGCAGGGTCTGGGGAGACCGTGCGGCAGGGCAGAAATAAATCGTTTTTCCAAAAAGGGAGGGGGAAAGGAGCGAGATTACGATCGTTGATGATCCGCTAAGACGCACAATAATCAAGGTGATAGGCGTTGGCGGTGGGGGAAGCAACGCTGTGAACCGCATGATCGAATCGGGCCTGAAGGACGTGGATTTCTTGGCAGCCAACACCGACAATCAGGCTTTGTCAAAATGCAAGGCTCCCGTCAAGGTGACCCTCGGGCGAAGCGTGACGAAGGGACTTGGCGCTGGCGGAAAACCCGACGTGGGTGCCGCCGCCGCTGAAGAAGACAAGGAAGCTCTGAAAGCCGTTCTTGCCGGTGCCGACATGGTCTTTGTCACGGCGGGGATGGGTGGCGGAACGGGGACGGGAGCGGCTCCCATCGTCGCGAGAATCGCCAAAGAGCTGGGAGCTCTGACGGTCGCCGTCGTGACTCGGCCCTTTAGTTTTGAAGGGAGCCGAAAACGGGACCTTGCCCAGGACGGGATTGAAAAACTTCAAAAATCCGTCGACGCCATCATCACGATTCCCAACGACAAGCTTTTGGAATTGGCGGGACCTCATGCCCCGATCAACGAGGCTTTCCAACAGGCGGACGACGTGCTTCGCATGGGTGTTCAGGGAATTTCAGAAATCATCACCGTCGAGGGCCAGATGAACGTCGACTTTGCGGACGTGAAAACTGTCATGGAAGGTCGAGGGGCCGTCCTTATGGGGATCGGAAAAGGCTCGGGGGAAAATCGGGCGATCGACGCGGCAACGGCTGCGATTCAAAATCCCCTGCTCGACGAAGTGCAGATCGACGGGGCCAAAGGCATCCTGGTTGCCGTGACAGCCAGTCCGGACTTTTCTTTGGCCGAGTTTCAGGAAATCATGGACATCATCACCCAAAACCGTCACGAGGATGCTTTGATCAAGCAAGGTTATTCCATCAACGAAAATCTGCGCGACGAAGTGATAGTCACGGTGATCGCTGCGGGCTTCGGCGAAAGAGAGGCGGAGGTCCGGTCGGCTCTGAGCGAAGAACCACGATCGAATCTCACTTACCCCAAAACTGCCAAACCCCTGGAAGGTGTCCGTCCCCGCAGTGATAACGGGTTTGGTGACCTGTTTTCCGCAGTACGGACCTCACCCCCTGCGGCTGCCATGAAAACCATGCCCCGCCAAGGCGGATTGGCACCGCGAAACGAGGAAGACAACCTCGAGATCCCCACCATTCTGCGCCAGAACATGAGTTTGTAGGGGCTTTTGATGGGTGACGAAGTCCTTTTGGACGCTTTTGAAACGTATTTAAGGTATCAGCTGGGACTCTCGGTGCGTACAGTTGAGGAATATCTGCGGGAGGTCCGTTTTTTCGACGCCTGGCGCCAGGACGTTCCTTGGACCGAAATCGCCCCTGTGCAAATTACAGATTACATGGCGATCCGAAAAAAAAGTGGTGTGAGCGTCAGGTCCGGGGCCAGGGTTTTAAGCGTGCTTCGGGGATTTTTTGACTTTTTGGTGTTCACGGGCAGGCGTTCCGACAGTCCGATGGATTTTGTTCAGGCGCCCAAGCTGGTCCTCCAGGCTCCCGAAGTCTTTTCCCTTAAAGAAGTGGAAGCCCTCCTGGCGGCGATTCCCCAGGACAGCCCCGAGGGTTTGCGCGACCGGGCCCTGTTTGAATTGATCTACTCGGCGGGCCTCAGGGTCAGCGAAGCTGCGGGTTTGAAGATGGGCAAACTTTTTCTCAAGGAAGGTCTGGTCTGTGTCCTGGGAAAAGGCGATAAAGAACGGTTTGTTCCCTTGGGAAGCCAGGCGGCGCATTGGCTTTCTGTCTGGCTGAAGGAAGGCCGGCCCCAATTGGCAAAGCCCCTTTCCGGCGACGCTGTTTTCTTGAATTTTCGTGGGGGAGAACTTTCACGGAAGGGGATGTGGAAGAACTTCAAAGCCTACGCGGTACGGGCTGGGCTTGAGGGAAAAGTTCACACGCTGCGCCATTCCTTTGCCACCCATCTGCTGGCCGGAGGTGCCGATCTTCGTTCGGTCCAGGAGCTGTTGGGTCACGCCAGCATTGGCACGACGCAGATCTACAC
>JABEVL010000314.1 GCA_013043995.1 Spirochaetales bacterium
GCCTACGTCTTCAGCCACCCGGGTTCGACCTACTGGGCTCTGGGACGGATCGACCAGGAGCAGCTGGCCGACTGGGCCGAGAGGCAACACCTGAGCCTTACCGACGCCCAAAGGCGCCTGGCCCCGGTGCTGGAAGATAACTGAGGCGAGAGTTTTGCCGCGCCCCAAAGGGAACCCTTAAGCCTTCAAGAAGGCCTGAGGGTCCGAGGGCAGTCGGTGAAAATCAAGGTGCGGCTACTGGAGCATCTTTTCAAGGGTGTTCAGGTTGCGGGTGGTGGTCTGGGACCTGAAAACAGCCTTGGCCAGAAGTTTGCCCAAGGGACTGTCGAGAGTGAGCCCCTTGGGAACCTCCCAGTAAACAGCGTGGTTCCCGCCCGCGAACTTTTCTACCTCGGACACCACCTTCTGCGCCTGGCTCAAAAGCTCGGTTTGGACCTCGGGCGTCGCCGTCAGGACAGCGTAGCGGTGAACGTCGGGCCGGGCTTCGCCAAAGGGCCAGTTCGCCACGAGACCTTTCAAGTCCTCAAGCGGGAAGCCCAGCACGTGAGCTTCGTAGGCAAATCGCCGCGAAAGGGACTCCTCGCAACGGGCTAAAAGGCCCGAGTCGGCTCCGGCTGTGGTCACGACGGCGTTGCCCGTTGCCAGGTAGACCTCGACCCCTGTCAGCCCCAGGCCCTCAAGCGTTTCTTTCAGTTCTGAACGGGAAATTTTGACGCCACCGACGTTGATACCCCGCAAAAAGAGGGCCCAGCGGTTCATTCCGGTCGGTACTTCTGAAACGTTCGGCATCTTTCCTCCTTAAACTCTGAGGCAATCTTCAGCGCAATTCTGCGGGAATGAGCGAATCGTAGTACGAGGCCACGTTGAATCCCAGGTAGAGCTGGGGATTCAAAAAGCCTCCTGTGCCGGGCTGGCATTGGGCGGCAACCCCCGCGTAAAACGGAAAACTCAGGCGGCCTATCTGAAAGGCCGTATCAAACTCTGTCCCGTAGGAGAATCCCTGGTCACCGACGGGGGGGGAGCCCCAGTCGCCTTGAACGCCTGCACTAGCCCAAACTCCCAACCCCTGCCTCAGGATTCCTAAACCCGCGACGTTGACGTCGGCCACTCCTGCGGGCCAGAGAAGGTCGAGTTTTAAGTCACTTCTCCAGTTGGAGTTCAGACCGCTCGTGTTCAGGGGCAGGGGTTGGTAGGTGGGGGTCGAAAGAACTAGGCTGTGCGTGGTGTCGACGGTTCCATGGACGAGGGTCTTGAGAACGACCGGACCCAGGGGCAGCGAGCCGCCAAGGATGCCGTCAAAGTCTTCACGGGGCTGGGTCTGATCCCAAAGGGCCGGGGTGTAGTTCGCCCCCGCGAAGGCCTCAAGCCCCCAGTTGCCGAAAAATTGCGCCGGAGCCTCGACCTCGTTTTCGCTCCAAACCCAGGTTGTTCCCAGCTCTCCCATCAGCTTCATCCCCGGAAAGGGAGCCCCTGTGGCAAGAAAATTGCGGCTCCACACCAGGGCCCCCGCTGTTGTTAAACGGTTGAAAGCCTGGGGAGTGTCCCATTCTCCCCAGGGAACCTGGGCTACAAAGGCCGCCGTTTGATTCAACACGCTGTCAACGGCCGGTGTCACAACCTGCTGGTCAAGCGTGAAACTCCCCTGCCAGCCTTCGGCGCGCCAGGAGTAGTTCCCTAACCCGGCCCAAAGGTTGAGTCCTGAAAAGTACTCGGCCTGAAGGTTCCAGGTTTGAGTCTCCAGCAACGAGGTCCCTGAAAACCCCCAGCCTAAGCCAAAATCTGACTGGACGGAACTTGAGGCGAGCTGAACGGCCGGAAACGAATCCGTAAACTCGGGCACGTCCAGAAAGGGCCTGGAGTTTTCCAGGGGCGGGGCGGCGGACGCACGGACCGGCATGGAGACTTGGGGCGGCCAGGGCAACAGGACGGCTGGCCCAACATCGGGGTACTCTTTCACGGCCAAACCCCTGGGCGTCTGTGTTTGGTAAATGACCCGTCCTTGAGCGAAGAGCCCGCTGGCGTTCCCCACAGGATCACGCGGAAGAACCTGCAGGGTTTTTTGGGCAAGATCGATCAGTTCCAGATCCAGCCGCCCGTCCTTGTCCGTAGAAAAGGTGACCCGGCTGTTGTCGACCCAACGCGGAAAGTAAACCGCAGCACCCGGATTAAAGCGCTGAAGCACCCGGCCGTTCGTGTCTAGGATGGTCAGAACCTGGAGGCCTTCGGCATTTTCGGTCAGGGCCAATTTTTTTCCGTCGGGTGAAACCTCCAACATCTGTAAAAGGTGCCCTGGACGGCTAAAAATCGGTTCGAAATGGCCCTCAAGGTCACCCTTCACAAGGCGCTGTTCTGTCCCAATACGCTGAAAGGCGTACCAGGTTTTTGCGTCGGGAGCAAGTCGGGGGTCGTAGAATCCTGTGGACTGGGTTAAACGCCTGTTCTGCCCATTTTTCCAGAGCCAAAGTTCAAATTTGGCCGTGTCTGCCTCGGGTTCAGAGCTCTGGTTGGTGGTGAACACCGCCGAGTAGATCACGCTCTTTCCGTCGCGGCTGACTCCGAAGGAATAGGGGTCCGAAAGGACGACGGGAAAAAGCAGTTCTGGCCGGGGTGAATTGGGAAGATCTTGACCCTCAAGGTAGACGCCGGGTCGGCGGTCGACGGGTTGAGCCCAGCCGATCCAGCCTCGCTGGGTCTTGTAGGGCAGGTACCAGTCGCCGTTTCCCTCGGGGCTGAGGGTTCGGCCCGGCTTGAACTGCGCGTCCTTTTTAAAGTCTTTTTCGGCGTAGTCCTGGGCTCCGTCAAAAAAATCCTGTGGGGTTTTCCCTGTGAAGCGGGCAAGGCTGCGGTTGTACCCCCAAAAAAAAGCCAGAGGGTCTTCAACGTCGTTCTGGTAGATAGTGTTGAAAGCCCCTTCGCCCCAAACGTGGCGCAGGTAGTTGACCATGATAAACCCTGAAACGTAGATCCGGTCCCCAAAGGGGGGGGCATAGGAACCGTAGCCGGCCTGGTCGTAGCTCCACATTTTGTGTTCCAAAATAGGTGCCTTGTACTCCATCTCAAAAAAGGGGTTCCTTGCTCGCCCTCCCGAGGCAAACATGCCCTCGGTATTCGTCGTGATGCCCTCAACGGCCCAACCGGGGAGGTACCAGAGGTTCATCTGGGCGGCATCGGGGCCAAAAAGCCAGTCGAGACTTCCGGCCCCGTAGGGTTGTGTCAGATGAACGTAGTGCGTGAACTCGTGCACCAGAAGGTTCCGCAGGTAGTCCTGAGAGTAGGCAGAGATGAGGGTAAAGGTCGGAGGCGCGATAAACAGGTTCAGCCTTTTGGGGCCGAATGCAAAAAATCCGTTCGCTTCG
Organism: Spirochaetales bacterium; assembly: GCA_013043995.1. Lineage (GTDB taxonomy): Bacteria > Spirochaetota > Spirochaetia > JABEVK01 > JABEVK01 > JABEVK01. The sequence goes on from JABEVL010000314.1 coordinate 3,357, forward strand.
TCGCTCGTGCTGCGGATGACGGCCTCGACGTGACGAGGCCTCCAACCCAGGTATCCCGTGACGTCCTTGTAAACGTCTTCGGCAAACGAGGAAAGGTGACGGGCTACGGCTAGGTCCTGGGGCTGAAAAACAAAGGTGAAGTGTTGGGTTGAAATTTCAAGCCACTTCGGGTTTTCACCGAACGCGGGACAGCTCAACGCTGCCCACAAACCTAGGATCAGGCTGAACCTTGGAAGTTTCATAAAACCATCCTGTCACGTCCATCTTTGCTCAAAGCGAGTGCGGAATCCTTCCCTCCCTGCGCCCTGGACGTCCTCCGAGCTTATTCAGAAATCCAGGCTCAAAGCAAGGGGCGCTTGCCGAGGATAAAACCGCCGAGAATAAAAAAAACCGCCCCGAAGGGCGGCTTGAGTCAGCGGTCTGTTTATCCGGTTCCCGATTAACAGTAACCGTCTTTGCGGCCTTTCAGGCTCAACTCGACGGTGTTGATTTCCAAAAAGTTGGAACCCTCAGGATGCCCAGGCGTACCCGCCAGGATCACCACAAGGTCTGTTTTTCTCAGCGAGCCTTCTTTGACCAGGCTTTCCAGCGATTGAACGACCAGCTCGTTGTGGTTGGCCGGCAAGGGCAGGTATTCGGGGTAGACCCCGTAGCTGAGCGCCAGCTGCCGGGCAACGTGGGGGTCGTGGGCCTTGGCGTAAACCGGTACATCCGCGCGGTAGGTTGCAATGATCCGGGCAGAACGTCCCGACAAGGTGTCGCAGACCACGGCTTGAATCGGAAGGATTTGGATGGCGTTGATGGCCGCTTGCGAAAGGTAGTCCCGGATAGGATTATCCGTCGTGTAGGCCCCGTGGGTGCGGATCTTTTCCTTGACCTTTTCAATCTGCGTCGCGATCCGGCTCATCGTTTGCACGGCTTCGAGCGGGTATTTACCGTAAGCCGTCTCACCCGAGAGCATGATGGCGTCGGTACCGTCAAAAATGGCGTTGGCCACGTCCGAAACTTCGGCACGGGTGGGCCTGGGGTTTTCAATCATGGTGTGGAGCATCTGGGTCGCCGTGATGACGGGCTTGCCGTGCTCGATGCACTTGCGGATCATCATTTTCTGGTAAACGGGGACCTCTTCGGCGGGTACCTCGATGCCGAGATCGCCGCGGGCCACCATGATGCCGTAGGCCACTTCCAAAATCTCGTCAATATTATTCACGCCTGACATGTTTTCGATCTTGGCGATGATTTTGGCTTTGGAACCGAACTGATCGAGAATCGATTGAACGTCCAAGACGTCCTGCTTGGAACGGACAAACGAGTGGGCTACAAAGTCCAGGTCGTTTTCAGCCGCAAATTTGATGTAGGCACGGTCCTTGTCGGTGATCGACGGCAAGGGAAGGTGCACCCCCGGCACGTTGATGGATTTGCGGTTCTTGATTTTTCCCGAATTTTCCACCTGGACGACGAGGTACTCATCGCCTTTTTTGTCGATGACCGTAAGTCCCGTCTCTCCGTCGTCGATCAGCACCTTCGCCCCGACGGGAACGTGATGAACAAAGTGTTCGTAATTGGTCTGAAAGCCTACTCCAGGGGTCTTGCCCTTGGAAATGTAAATCTTGTCGCCTTCCTTGACCTCGATCGGTTCGTTGATCTCTGCGGTACGCACTTCAGGACCCTTGGTGTCCAAAAGAAGGGCGATTTTATCTGATACGGCTCGAACGCTTTTGATGACTTTGAGCGTATCGTCCTCTTTTTGATGGGCCGTGTTGAGACGAACCACGTTCACACCTGCTTCGTACAGGGCGCGAATGTGGTCAACATCGCACATCAGGTCCGAGATCGTCGCGACAATTTTTGTCTGCTTCTTGACCATGGCAATTTTCCTCCGGTTCAATTCAGGAGCATCTTATAAGATTCTTTGAACCTCGAAAAGAGGGGGGAGAGTTGATCTGTTTGGATTGACAAGATTTTGGTTCGACATTACACTCTACCTCACGCTTTTTCGGCTTGACAGGCTGATGTTGGCAACTGAGTGCCCTCGTAGCTCAGTGGTAGAGCATTTCCATGGTAAGGAAAAGGTCATCGGTTCAAATCCGATCGAGGGCTTCGCGCATTTTGGAGTAGAAAATGGCTAAAAAAAGCAAGGGTGGAGTAGAGTTGGTCGCGCTGGTCTGTTCCGAGACCGGTCTTCGTAACTACACAACCAAAAAGAATCGCCGGAACAATCCGGAAAAGTTGGAGCTCATGAAGTATTGTCCCAAGCTCCGCAAGCATACCCTTCATCGCGAAGGGAAGATCAAGTAGTCGCTAAAATAGGTCAGTAGCTCCAATGGTAGAGCGGCGGTCTCCAAAACCGTTTGTTGGGGGTTCGAATCCCTCCTGACCTGCTTTTTTCTGACAAAAGGGAGTCTTTATGAAAAAGCTCAAGATTTTTTTTGAGGAAATGACCACCGAGCTTCGGCGGGTTGTTTGGCCGAGTCCTGATAAGGTGGCGGAAAATACCCGCATTGTGGCTGTCTCAACCATCGTGCTCGCTCTTTTTTTTGGATTTGTCGACTTCCTTCTCGTTTCTGGTGTCAATATTGTTTTTTAAGGTGGCTGGGTAATGGCCCGATCTTGGTACGTTCTCCAAACTTACTCACAGTTTGAAAACCGTGTCGAACGTAGCATTCGGCAGTTGTTGGACAATCCTGTTTTATCCTCTTGTGTTTTTGACATCAAAGTTCCAACGGAACGCGTTGCCGAGGTCAAAAACGGTAAGCGGGTCGAAAAAGAAGTCAAAATTTGGCCGGGTTACATCCTTCTGGAGATGGACCTGCCGACGCAGGGTTGGAAAGAAATCGTTGGGCCGATCAAGCGCATCCAGGGTGTTTCAGGTTTTGTGGGTGCCGTGGGCAACAC
>JABEVL010000315.1 GCA_013043995.1 Spirochaetales bacterium
CTGCAGGAGCCACCGAGAGCAGGCGCATGTGGGTCTGGTAAAAGTCTTTGGGCCCGGCGATTGAAGCAAGGTTCGGGCAGGACCAAGTCTCAAAAAGCCCCGAAGCTCTAAGAAAACGGGGAGAAAACTCAGGATTCGTGACGGAAGGGAATCCGGAAAGGCTCAAATTTCCCACGATGGGTTCCAGGGGTAAAACGGGCGCGCTCCAAACCAGGGTTTCCGAACCTTCCCAAAAGAGGCGTTGGGCGGCTAAAATTTCGCTCCACCCCCTCCTGCCTGTCAAAGGCGACGGACGAATCGACCAGAAATCCTTTTTGTTCCCGGACAAAAAAGCCCCGAGCCGTTTGGACTTGGCCGAAAGGACGGGGCCGTCGGCACAAACGATCCGTCCCTCGGTGATTCCCAGCGTCAAGAAAAACTCTTCAAGCCGGGCCAGCAGGCTCTTTCCCCAGACCGGGAGCAAAAGAGGGTGGCCCTCCCAGACGTCTTCCAAAACACCGAAATCCCCTGGCCGGGAAACGAGAAGAACTTTCATAACCTTCCTTTCGGTAAAAAAGGACAGACCTTTGAATGGGTTGCAACTTTTTTGCGAGTCGGACTAAAATACTCAGCAATATGAAGACCAACCGGGCGGTCATCCTGGCCCAGGAAACTGACCCGTGGCGGAATTTGGCGGCTGAGGAGGCCCTCTGGCAAAACCTGCCGGAACGGGGGTTTTACCTATTTCTTTACAGAAATTCGGGCTGTGTCGTCCTTGGGCGGCATCAGAATCCTCTTCGCGAGGTGCGTTTGGGCGAAGCGGGGGCACGGGGTATTCCTATCCTGAGGCGCGCAAGCGGCGGCGGCACGGTCTGGCACGATGAGGGAAACCTAAACTTTTCTTTTCTGGTCGACCAAAGGGACTATGATCGACACGTTGTTCAGGATTTCCTTGTCCGTACCCTTGGGCGCGCGGGTTTTCAGGTTGTCCTGGGGACAAAAGGCGATCTTGTGGTTCCTTCAGACGAGGGGCTTTGCAAAGTTTCGGGCAACGCGTACGCCTTTCGGAACGGTAAGGTGCTGCACCATGGCACCCTTTTATGTCGGGCAGACCTGGAGTCTCTGCGAGGGCTTTTGGGGTCCACGGGGGAGCTCGTGGCCTGGGTTGGCACCCCTTCGCGCCCCATGGGTGTGGCCAATCTCGGGGTCGATCCCCGGCACGCCGCCGAGATGCTGGCCGAGGCTTTTGAGCAAGAATTCGGGGCGGTTCGGCGGGAGCGGCCCGAGGAGGCTGCGGGCGTCGAAGCCGCCGACTGGTCAGCCGCTGTATCGGTCAACTGCCGCCGCTTGAGTTCTGCGGAGTGGACTTGGGACTCCACGCCGCCTTTCACCTGGAAAGGAGAGACGCTGCAGGGCTTTCGGGAGGTGAGGGTCGCCGAAGGTCGAGTTTTAGATGGAAGTTTTCCGTCTGACGAGGGAAAATTGTTTTTTTCGGACCTTTTTTTTGAGTATCTTCCTAAAAGAGTCTAAAAAAAACCAACATGCCCGGGAGGGCCTATGAATAAAAAAGAATTTTTGGAAAAATTCAACCAGCTGCTCGAGGAAGGACAGTCAGGAATTCTGGCGACCATCAACCCCGACGGCTACCCCAGCCAACGTTACATGACGCCGACGGTCATCCCCGGTAAGCCTGGACTTCTGTACGCCGTGACGGCCCGAAATTTTGCCAAGATTGGCGACATCGACAAGAATCCGAGAGTCTCTTGGTTGTTCACCTCCCACAAGACCCGCGAAATCTTTTCGTTGCGAGGCCAGATGAGGCTCATCGACGACCCCCGTTTCAAAAGTGAAATTCTTGAGGAATTGGGAAAGGGTCTTGAGACGTTCTGGAAGCTCAACGACGATCCATCGCTCCTGGTTTGTTTGGAAACAATTCTGGAGTCCGCTGAGTATTTCAACCCCAAAACAGCAGAGAAATATCAGATCTCATTCGTATCTTAGGAGGCAACGTGCGACCCATCAAAAATTACGACGCATCATTTCTGCGTCCCTTGCTTGAGGAAATGGTTCTGATACGGCGCTTTGAAGAAAAGGCCGGTCAGATGTACGGCTTAAAAAAAATCGGCGGCTTTTGCCACCTTTACAACGGCCAAGAGGCCGTCTGCTCCGGGGCGTCGCGGGGGATGAAACACGGCGTCGACGTTCTTTTGACGGGCTACCGTGACCACGGGCACGCCATCGCGATGGGAATGGACCCCAAGGGCATCATGGCCGAACTCTACGGCAAGATCACGGGAGTTTCCAAGGGCAAGGGGGGCTCGATGCACCTGTTTGACTATGAAAAAGGAATGTGGGGCGGCAACGGCATCGTCGGCGGGCAAATTCCCCTGGCGACAGGTTCGGCGTTTGCCCAAAAGCACAAAAAGAACGGCGGTGCGACGATTTGCTACTTCGGGGACGGGGCCATCCACCAGGGGGCCTTTCACGAAGCGATGAACCTGGCCGAGTTGTGGAAACTTCCCATCGTTTTTATTTGTGAAAACAATCAGTACGGCATGGGAACTTCGGTCGAGCGCGCCAGTTCCGTCAAAGACCTGTACGTGAAGGGCCAGGCTTACGGGATTCCCTCAAAGATGGTTGACGGCATGGACGTGATCGCGGTTTACGAAGAAGTGAAAGATGCGCTGGAGACAGCCAGGACGAAAAATCAGCCTTCGTTTCTTGAAATCAAGACCTACCGCTACAAGGGGCATTCGATGTCTGACCCCGCCAAGTACCGCACAAAAGAAGAAACCGAGGCCTACCTCCTTCAGGACCCCATTCTCCTTTTGAAAAAAAGAATGGAAGAGGCCGGGCTTTTGACCGAGGACGACTACAAGGCCATCGATAAAAAAGCCAAAGAGGTCGTCATGCAGGCTGTGGAATTTGCCGAGGCCAGTCCAGAGCCTCCTCGAGAGGAAATCTGGGCAGACATCTACGCGTAGCGGACCTATAAAGACTTTAATGCTGGAGAAATTATGGCCATAATGACATACCGGGAGGCCTTGCGGCAGGCCCTCGACGAAGAAATGACCCGCGACCCGAACGTGGTCGTGATGGGTGAAGAGGTGGCCCAGTACGATGGGGCCTACAAGGTGACCAAGGGACTTTTGGACAAATACGGTCCCGACCGTGTTCTGGATACCCCCATCACCGAGCTGGGTTTTACAGGCCTGGCCGTTGGAGCCGCCTTTGGAGGCATCCGCCCCGTCGTCGAATGGATGACGATCCAGTTCGGACTGCTGGCGGTCGACCAACTGATCAACAACGCGGTCAAGTACCGCGCCATGTCGGGCGGGCAATTTGCGTGCCCGATGGTCGTGCGCGGTCCCAACGGACCCGCCGAGTACCTTTCGGCCCAGCACAGCCAGAGTTTTGCCAGCTACTTTGTGCACGTACCGGGGTTTAAGGTGGTGGCCCCTGTGACCCCCTACGACGCCAAGGGCTTGCTGAAAACGGCGATTCGGGACAATAACCCCGTCATTTTTTTAGAAAGTGAAATGAGCTACGGGCACAAGGGAGAGGTTCCCGACGAGGAGTACCTCATTCCCTTTGGAAGTGCCGACGTCAAGCGTGCGGGTAAGGACGTGACGATTGTGAGTTTTTCCAAACCCGTTCTGATGTGCCTGGAAGCCGCCGAAGCCCTTGCCAAAGAGGGGATCGACGCCGAAGTCGTCGACCTGCGTTCTTTAAGACCCCTGGATCACGAAACCCTGTACGCGAGCGTGCGAAAGACCAACCGCTGTGTCGTCGTCGACGAGGCCTGGCCGCAATGCTCCGTGGGCAGCTGGATTCAATCCCTGATTCAAAAGGACTGTTTTGACGACCTGGACGCGCCGGTAGAACTTGTCGCCAGCGAGGACGTCCCCATGCCTTACAACCACACCCTGGAACTTGAAGTCCAGCCGACCGTGGAAAAAATCACAGGCGCCGCCAAGCGCGCCCTTTACCGGAGTTAAGCAATGGCCGAACAAGTTTTTATGATCGCCCTTTCCCCTACGATGGAAGAAGGTTCCATCCTGAAGTGGAGAAAGAAGGTCGGCGACGCCGTCAAAATGGACGAGATTCTGTGTGACGTCGAAACCGACAAGGCCAGCATGGAGTACCTCTCAAGCCAAGAAGGTACCCTGTTGGCCATCACCCGCGACGTCGGGAGCAGCGCCAAGGTGGGCGAAATGATCGCCGTGATCGGCGAAGCCGGAGAAGATCCTACCCCGCTTTTGGGGACTCCCGCAGCTGCACCCC
>JABEVL010000316.1 GCA_013043995.1 Spirochaetales bacterium
CCTGGGGACGGCGCTGAGCCTCCAGCACGAACCCGGCGTAGTACCAAGCCCCGGGCCCCAAAGAACTCAGATCGGCCGAAACCACCGCCTTGTCGTCCAACTTCTGAAGAAAAGCATAGTTGGAATCTGCCAAACGCCGGGCAGCTTCGCCCGCACCCAGGTCCCAAAGACCAGCACTGCAAGAGACCAAGGAAAAAAAGAGAACCAAGGGAGTCCAGCGAAGCATGAACAAACTAAACTTCACCAAATCCAGGCGTCAGAACGGCGTTCGGCGTTGACGGGCCCGAGCTTTCTTGTGAGATCAAGGGGTTGGTCGCCCGGTTTGAGGTTGTAGTGGAAGGCTCCGCCCCTCAGGTCCTGGGGTACTTCAAGCGGGTTGGCGGGTTCTGCTCTGGCCATCGCCAGGGCTGGAGAGGAAGAGGACGGCAGAAAAACCTCGGGCTTGATCACAGGAAGAGAGACGGGACGCAAAAAGTTCAGGAATAAAAGTCCCAGCAGAACAAGAATCAGTAGCCCCAGGGTGGTCAAACTCAGCACGAGGGCGACACGGTCAACGGGGGCGAAACCCCGTTCGGCAAGGGGGGGTCCCGAATCTTCGGAAGGCTTGGGGCTTGGTGTAGGCCTTTCAGTTCGGGACGTCTTCTGGGGCTCGGGATCTTGAGCGGGCGGCTCCCAGGAGGACTGGTGAAAACTATCGTCGAAATCGCCTTGGTTCAGCTTACTCGAGGCAAAATCGGGCGTTGGACTCAAAGACTCCGTATCGGGAGATTCCAGATCAAAGGACGAAAGGGAACTGTCCGACAATTCGATGGAAGGAACGTCGGCATCCAAAGAAAGATCGGGAAAGTCGTAAAGATCATCCTCTGAAGATTCGGCGGACGGCGAAGGCTGAGCAGTCGGTTGAGGCTCGTCGGAAAAGGAATCCAGACCAAAACCGGAGTCCAGGTCGTCCAAGGCCGGGAGGTCCTCAGACGGAGCAGGCGTTGCCGGAAGGTCAAAAGAATCAAGGTCAGGGAGGTCCAGGGTCAACGAGTCCTGGGACCCGGAATCAGCCGGGGACTCTTCGCTTGGAAGTTCTTCAAGGTCGAGGGACTCAGGACCTGCAGGAATTTCGTCGAGTTCAAAGGCGTCCAGGCTGGCATCGGACAAAATGTCGCGGTCGGAACGGTCGTCTCCGTGGGTCTCAAGGTCGGGGATCTGGGAAAAGGGGTCGGGTTCAGCCTCGGAAAGAAGAGGCTCACGGTAATCGTTGAGGTCGACGGCGATCGACTGGCGCGGTCCGCCTTGCGGCCATGATGCCGAGGCTGAAAGGTGACCGTCAGCGTCCAGCTCAATTTCCAGCTCGATGTCGCCTTCACTGGACTTTTGGAGAGCCAAAGTTCCCAGGTGGGCGCCTGTGGGCGACGTGCCGTCTTCGGAACGCCGAATATCGATCTTAACGCTGTCCTGATCTGAACGCGCCGCCGTTAGGATGAGACGCTTTTTTCCAATCTGACTTTCTTCAACCACTGGGAAGAACGAACCGTCGGCCTGGAGAATGCCAATCGTCGATTTTTTCACTTACTTTTCCTGACGTCCGATTTGGACAGGCTAACCTTGCCCCCGAGGTTTGTCAATGTTGACAACCTTAGAAAGCGCTTCGATAATGAGGGCATGCCGGATTTTCTTCTTCTAATTTTCATCATCCTGATCCTTGTCGCCGCTCTTATTTTCTTATTCTTTTTTACTTTCGGCAAATCCGACAAAGAAAAAAAGTCCGGTAAAGCCAAGAAAAAGGATAAATCGGCCCTATTTAAGGAAGCAAACCGGCGCTTGTCGCAAAATCCCAAGGATCCCGACGCCCTCATGATCCTAGCCGACCTCCAGTTTTCAGACAACGATTTTGAAAAAGCCGCCAAAACCTACGGAATTTTGGCAACCCTGACGGCCACCAACCCCAACCTGGACGAGTTCACGATCAATCTCCGCTACGGGTTGTCCATGATTCGCCTTGGTCAGAACGACGAAGCCTACAAGTCCTTGCTGATCGCCAAGGCTCTCAAACCCGAGGGCTTTGAGGTCAACTTCAACCTGGGGCAGCTGGATTTTCTCAGGCGAAACTACGAAAAAGCTGCAGCGGCTCTCAAGGTGGCCCACGCCAGCGCCAAGGATCATCCGGGCACCATCAAGTACTTGGGCCAAAGTCTTTTTAAGCTTAAATCCTACAAGGAAGCAGGCGTCCTGCTCAAGCGCGCCATCGACCTCGAACCCAACGACAAGGAAACTTTCTTCTACCTTGCTCAAACCTATTTTGAGTTAGGCCAGTCCGAAAATGCGGTCAAGATCTTCATGCACCTCCGCCCAGATCCAGAAATCGGCCCGCAGGCCTCATTATTTGCAGGAACGATCCACTTCAACGCCCGACAGTATCAGGCGGCCATCGAAGATCTTGAACTCGGGCTGAAGCACGAGAAAGTGCCCGAAGATATCTTTTTGGAAATGAAGTACCGCCTGGCGGCAGCCTACACCCAGGCGCAGAACATGGATGCCGCCCTGCGTCAGTTTCGGGACATCCGCACCGTCAACCCCGGCTACAAGGATACCGCCGAACAAATCAGGAGGCTGTCGGAATTTCACTCTAACAAGAACCTTCAGATTTATATGATGGCGCCCACCTCAGAGTTTGTCAGCCTCTGCCGCAATTTGACGTCCACGTTTTTTCCCAAAGCCGCCGTCAAAATTGTGGACGTCACCGTGAACAAGAACGAGTACGCCGACATCACCTGTGAAATCAGCACGACAAAATGGGAAGACGTCATCATGTTCAGGTTTATCCGAACAAGCTCACCCGTGGGGGAACTCTTTCTAAGGGATATGCAAACCCGCCTGAAAGACGTGCACGCTGGCCGGGGCTTTTGTGTGACGGCAGGGTCCTTCACCCAAACGGCAAAACAGTTTGTCGAAGCTCGCCTCATCGACCTTGTGGAAAAAGACGCCCTCCTCAAAGCCATGAGTTCTCTCTAAAAAGCGAAGGATCTTCCTTGGTAAGGTGCAGCCGGATCCGAATCATTTAGGAAAAAAAGCAACAGCCAAGCCGATTCGGCCAGAAGAGGCGCCTTAAAAAAGGGCCCGAAACGAGCGCCTAAGACTCCATAAGTTTTCGGATGATCTGGGCGTTGTCCAGAAGCGACGAGAGGCTTCGGTTGTCATGGAGCCTGCTGATCGCCCGGGCAAACAAATTGGAAACGTTGGCCGAAGTGTACCAGGGGCGATCCAAAAGGCGCTCATCGTGGTAGACGGCGTTGGTTCCGATGATGCGGTGAAACAGGCCTTGTTCGTACGCCTGGTCAAAGTAGTGGATCGCTTCGCCTGTAAAAAGCGGCAAACTGATCCCGGCGATGATTTTTTTGGCCCCCATTTCGGTCAAAAGTTTAAACGCCTTGATCAGGGTTCCGCCGGTTCCCAAAAGGTCGTCGGCCATGAAAACATTTTTACCCTGAACGTCGCCCAGGAGTTTGGTGTCGGTGATGTTGGACTCACCGGCGTTGACGCTGAGTTTGGAATAGTCGCGTTCTTTGTAGAGCATGGCCAGGGACCGGTTCAGGCACGAGGCGTAGAATTTGTTGCGGTCGACCGCGCCTGTATCAGGAGAGACAATGACGAGGTTGGGGTCTTTAAGGTCGATCAGGCTGTGCAGGCGTGTCAGGATCTGGTAGCTCGCGTGAAGGTTTTCAAGGTTGAGCTTGACGAAGGTGTTCTCGATTTCTTTGGAGTGGATGTCGAGGGTCATGATCCTCTCCACCCCCATGTTTTCCATGATCTGACCAAACCGGGCGGCCGTAAGTCCTTCCCTGCCTTTCTTTTTGTGCTGACGGGCGTAGGGATAGGAAGGGACGACGACCGTCACGCTGACGGCGCCGGCCTGGATGGCGGCGTCGACAGCCGTCATCAGGCAAATCATGTGGTCGTTGATCGACAAAACAAAGCGGTCGTCGGAATTGTGAAACTTGACAGGATAAAGGTTGGCGATGTCCTGAATGATGAAAAGATCCATGCCCCGGATCGAACTGCCGATTTCTGTTTTAAACTCGCCGTTGGCAAACCGGGTAAAGTTGGCAGGCACAACAAAGTGAGGAGGTCTGTAGGCATAAACAGAACCCTCGTGTTCCCCTTCGTTTGAATGAAGGTCGTAATCAAAGTTCATCTGTCGGGTAATTTCTTCTTTGGGGAGATTATATACCCTAGACAACGAGCCGACCTTTTTTTCGAAACGGCGATGGTAGATGTATTTGAGGTGAGAAATTACTTCGCCGGCAAACGCTTTGCCACCTGGGCAAGCCAGGATGCCCAACGTTGTCGATCGGTTGAAGGTCATAGAGGACAGGTTACCAGAAATGACTTTGGGGGTCAATCAAAAAGGTGCTTCCTTGACCGTCTTGTTCTCAAAGAAGTATGCTTCCTGAGTCCACAAGGAGAACCTATGTCAGCGCGCACTTCGGGAACGTTCAGCGTAACGCCCCGCCTGATCATCATTCTGATCATCGTCGCCATCGCCGGTTTTATCGCCTTCAACGCCTTTTATTTCGTCGACCAAACAGAAGAAGCCGTTGTCCTGACTTTTGGCAAGTACAGTCGGTCCGTCGGTCCCGGCCTTCAGTTCAAGATTCCCTTCATCGAAGAAAGCTACATCGTCCCCACCCGCATCGTGCAGACGATGGACTTTGGCTTCCGCCCCGCCAACACCGGGGTTTTTGGGCTGGGAGGAAACTTGAACGACGCAGGTCAGCCGGTCTCGTACAAGAACGAGTCCACCATGCTCACGGGCGACCTCAACATCGTCGACATCACCTGGATCATCCAGTACCGCATCACAGATCCTCGTCAGTGGCTCTTCAACCTGGACGCCAAAGAAAAGACGATCCGTGACATTACCCAGTCAGTTGTCAACCAGCAGGTCGGCGACCGTGCCATCCTGGACATCCTGGGAACAGACCGGCTGAGCATCGAGTCGAACGCAACGGCCATGATCAACGCCCTGTTCAAAAAATACAACATCGGCGTTTTCATCACGAACGTCCAGCTCAAGGACATCATGCCGCCCGCCGGCGCTGTCAAAAAATCGTTTGACGACGTCAACGTCGCTTTTCAGGACATGAACCGGCTGATCAACGAAGGCCAACAAAACTACAACCAGCAGATTCCCAAGGCCTCCGGCGAAGCTCAGCAGATGATCCAAGAAGCCGAAGGCTACGCCACCGAACGCGTGAACAACGCGATCGGCGATGTGGCCCGTTTTAACTCGGTTCTGACCGTTTACAGGCAGAGCCCGCGGGTCACGCGCGAACGGATCTACCTTGAAACGATGCAGAAGATCTTTTCCAATTCGGGCGACACGGACC
>JABEVL010000317.1 GCA_013043995.1 Spirochaetales bacterium
CCCGTCGCACTTCCGTCAGCGGGAGCGCTCCAAGAGACCGTGAGCGGTATGCCGGAGCCTGTGGCCGCTACGGTTAAACCCGTAACCGGCGAAGTGACCGAGGCGCTTGAGCCGGCCGTCTGGTTGGCCAAAAGCACTTGTCCCCTATTGCCCCAGGAGTTGTCCGCTTCAACCCAGATGTCCCACGAGGTTCCGCCGCCCAGGCCTGTTATCGTGTAAGAACCCAAGGTGGCTCCCGTGTCAATTTTTATAGCTCCCGTGCCGGCAACCGACGGCGGTGTGGCCTGATGCGGTGCGTAATAAACTACGTAGTCTGTGGCCCCGGCCGAGGGTGTCCAGCTCAATTGCAGCGAGCCAGCTCCCTGAGACGCGCTCAGACCGCTCACCAGAGCAGGCCGCGCGCCCGTGGTCACCGAAACGCTCGCCGGCGTGGCACAGCTTCCCAACAGGTTTTTGGCCACAAGATAAATATCGTAGGTAGTTCCCTCGCCCAGAGAGGTCAGATTGATCGCTCTTGCCGTTGCTGGCAAAGGATTCTGCGCCACGGGGGTAGCCGAGGCGAAGGCCGTTGGATGCACCCCGTAGAAGACATCGTATTCGGTGACCGTATCAGCGGGAGCCGCCCAAGCCAAAGCCACCGCAAAGCTCGTCAGGCTTGCCGTCGCACTCAAAGACACGGGAGTTGCAGGAACTGAGCCCATCATTGCTGACTGCACCGTAGCCGCACTGACACCGGCAGAGTTGGAGGCCTTTACCCAGAAGTAGTAATTCGTGAAAGCCGACAACCCCGACGGAACGTAATTCAACGTCGAGGGGGAAAGTGTCGCGTTGGGTGTCGCGGGGATCAAGGAAGTGGTCGACCAGTAGACAAGGTAGTTCAGTACCGGGGGCTTCAATCCCGAATTGGCCACGTCAGTCCAGGCCAGGCTAATGGTGGAAGGCCCACCAGTTGCAGTCAGAACCACCGGTGCCGGAACTGCGTTCGGTGTTCCGCTGGCCATCAGCGGAGCTGAACTTCCCACCACGTTGGACGAGGCCACCCAAAAGTTGTATGAGGCACCACTGGCCAAGCCACTCACCGTCCAGGAACAGGCTGTTCCGGTTTGCAGGGCCTGCGAAAGCGTCAGTTGAAGATTCGGAGCTGACGGCTGTGTGGATGTCGTTGACCAGAAAACCTCGAACCCCTGAGCTGCAGCCTGCGTGTTCGAGAAACTCCAGCTTAATTGCACCGAACTCGTGCTCGCCGCCATCGCCTGCAAGTTTGTTACAGCCGCGGGTACGCCAAAATAAAGGGAGGCCGAGACCGACGGTCCGCTCCCCGCCGAGTTTTTGGGAGCAACCCAAAACCAGTACGTCGAACCCGCGGTTAACCCCGAGGCTGTGTAACTCGTCGCGCTTGAGGGGGCACTTCCCTGGGGCTGGGCCGGTACAGAATTGCTCGTCGCCCAGTAAATATCATAAGACGATACGGTCCCGGCGGCGGCCTTCCACGAAAGAAGAACCGAAGCCGAGTCGGCCAGGGTCGCTGAAAGCGCGCTTGCGGCCGCCGGCACTCCTGTGGTTTGCGCGCCGGTTGGTGCGGTTGTGTTTCCGACCGGAGGACTGCACGCTAGAGTTTGCGCAAACAGTAAAATCAGAATAATTGCCAGCGCTACAGTCGAAAACCCCGACCTTGATTGATTCATTTGGACACCTCTAGGCCGATGATAGGGCCAGCTTTCCGAGCCGTCAAACGAAAAAGTGCTCAAATCTATTTGATTACGTGACCATGATTTAAACAAATCATCTTGATTACGTGACCATGCTTGGACGTTAAAAAATGAGCGGGAACAAATTCCCCTTTCAGCTTAGTTCAGCTTGCGCACACTGGCACGTTCCACCAGGGTCAAAGGAACAATCACGTCGCGAACCGGGGCATCGGGGTTACGAATACGCTCGATCAGAAGCTCAGCTCCGATACGTCCGATGGCTTTCAGGGGCTGGGCGATGGTGGTCAGCGGTGGGTTGGACAATCGGGCGCCGTCGACGTCGTCAAAGCCGACTAGCGAAACATTTTCGGGAACCCGCAGCCCCTTTTCGGCCAGGGCCTTCAGTGCGCCAAAGGCCAGGTCGTCATTGCCGCAAAAAATCGCCGTGATGGGGGTCGCTCGATCCAGAAGTTCAAGGGTATTGCGGTAGCCAACTTCGATGAGGAATTCTCCGCTCGTCGTCAGCTCGGGCCGAAAAGGAATTCCGGCCGCTTCAAGGGCGTCACGGTAACCTCTTTCGCGTGCTATTGCTGCCATGTGTCTGGGCGGGCCGTTGACCAGGGCAATGTCCCGGTGGCCGTTATCGGTCAGGTGACGCACAGCGGTAAAGGCGCCCAGGCGGTCGTCGACGTTGACGGTAGTGAGGCTGGTTCCCGTGAAGGGCGAGTAGATCGCCACGCAGGGGATTTTCTCGCGCTCGATGCGTTCCAGCTGGTCGGTCCAGGGGCTCAGCGCGATAAAAAGCAGACCGTCGCATTTGTTTTCCAGATAGGGCCGCAGGAAGTCATGGCCTTCAGGATCACCTGAGTGGCCGGGGTTGTCCAGGAAGGTGATCAGCAAGTCAAAGCGGTTGGTGAAACAGCTTTGCGAAATGCCATGGGTGATCGTCTGGAAAAAAGTGTTCTGGAAAAGGCTTTCGTAGAACTGGGTCGGGGTTGTTACAGACAGAACGTTCATGTTGTTACCCCTGATGGCGCGCGCCGAGACGCTGGGGTAGTAGCCCAACTCCCGCACAACTTCGAGAACAAGTTGCCGGGTTTCGTCGGTGACGTGGGGATCGTTGGCCATCACTCGGGTGACGGTCATGGGGGAAACGCCGGCCCGTCGTGCGACCTCTGCCCTAGTAACCATGGTGCTTTTCATCCTACACGAATTTTACTTTGCACGTCTTCCCCCTCGTGTTCTAACGTTATTCTTGGACCATCGGCGGACTGGCCCCGCCCCCCATTCTCGGGAACTGGCCAGGACCGGCACTTCTTGCAGACAGACGAAAAAAAAGAAGCCCCGTTTCAGGGGCTTCTTCCTCATTCTAAGAATCAGATCACTGGACTGTAGCCGTCAGCGTTGTCGTGGCGACGTTGATCGTCAAGGTCACGTTTTGTCCGGCTGTACAAGGGATGCTGATCTGAGTGTTCGCCGAGTTGCTAAAGCTGATGTTGCTTGACTTGGACCACGATCCAAAGCCCCAGGCACCGTTCCAGCCTGACGAGATGTTGCAGACCTGAAGTTCAAGAGTGCTCGTGTTGTTGCCGCGCGCGATCGTCGTGCTGGTAACGCCGTTGGGAATCGTCACCGTGTAGGTGTTGTTGGGCGAAGCCGAAAGGGTGTTGGCCGTAAGACTCCAGTTGTTCGCATCACCAGGGAAAGTCACACTCTGTGAAGAACCGTTGTTGATGAAGGTGATCGTGAGGGTTCCGCTGGAAGTAGAGGCAATCGTGTAAGTCGACGTTGAAACCGCACTGGCGGTGTAACCCGTTTTGACAGCGATGGCCTGAATCGTTTCAGCTGCACTCACCTTCACACTGGCACTCCCTGAACCCGCTGTCCCGCTGGAGCTGCTGGTTGTTGGCGTCGTCCCATCCGTGGTGTAGTAAATCGTTGATCCGGTTGTCGCCGAACTGATCGTCACGGACGTCCCCGCCGCGACAGCGCTGGCCCCTGGGCTGAAGGTGGGAGCCGCAACAGCCAGGATGGTGTATGCCGCCGATGTCGCCGTGCTTGTGGAATATCCTGACTCCGCAGCAAGGGCCCTGATCGTCACAGCGCCCGACACTGTCACTGTCGCGCTGGACGAGCCGGCGGTTCCGCTGGAACTGCTGGTTGTAGGTGCCGAACCGTCTGTCGTGTAGTAGATCGTTGAACCCGATGTTGACGAACTGATCGTCACCGTCGTGCCGGTTGTGACAGCGCTGGCACCGGGGCTGAAGCTTGGAGCAGCAACCGCTGGGAGCACGTTCGTCGTCACGGAGTAGGTCAGAGTTGAGTCGTTGAATTGGAAGGTGTAGTTTCCCGCGCCTGAAGTGGTGAAGCTGATATTTCCTCCATTGACTCCAGCGGTGCCCGCCGTTGCCGAAGTACCCCAGTTGGAACCCGTAGCCCAGTTGCCCAGTGCGTCGTACTTGTACTGATAAGCCGTCGAGGCCGCCAGACTCACCTGAACTTGCCAGACGTGGTCGGCGACCAAACTCATGGCTGTTGTTCCCCAAGAGTTCATCGTCCCCCTCAGGTACATCGTCGGGTAGTTAGAAGCATAGCCCGTCGAGACCGTGTAGGTTGCACTGGCAACAGCACTGTTATTGTCCCCAGGGGCAACCGCGAGGGCTTTGACCGTTTCACCCACGCTCACCGTGACACTCGCCGAAGCTGAGCCCGCAGTTCCGCTGGAGCTGCTGGTTGTGGGCGTCGAACCGTCTGTCGTGTAGTAGATGGTCGAACCCGAAGTCGCCGAACTGATCGTCACGGTTGTACCGCTGCTCAGGGCTCCTGAACCGGGATTAAAGGTCGGGGTAGCTGCCGTTACAGTTGTCCCGATCGTGTAGGTCACGCTTGAAACGTTGCTGTTGGTGTAACCCGGGACAACGGCGATGGCCTTCAAAGTTTCTGAACCGCTCGAAACTGTCGACAACGGACCGCTATAAAGCGACGAACTCGTCGTCGGCGTCGTCCCGTCTGTCGTGTAGTAGATCATCGCTCCCGAGCTGGCGTCACTGATCGTGACCGTCTGAGAAGAGGAATAGCTTCCAGAAACAGGGCTGATGGCCGGTGTCGCTGCCGTTGGTGTGCTGTAAGTGATGTTGTAGTCGCGGGCGATAAAGTCGCTATCCGTGTACCCAGGAACAACGGCGATCGCTCGAACCAAAGTCGCGCTCGTCAACGTGAAGGGACCCGAATATTTATTCGAAGCAGTCGTCGGGTAGCTGCCGTCGGTGGTGTAGTAGATGGTCGCACCGCTGGTTGAGTCTGCCAAAGAAACCGTTTGAGGCGAGCTGAAGGTACCGTCGGCGGGACTCATTGTGGGAGTTGCAGCCTGGACCGGCAGTGTACCGGCTGTGATGAAGGGGTCAGTCCCCGCGACGCTTCCCGTGGGGCTTTCGGTGTACCCTGAAAGACCGCCGGGATTGTACAAACCCGACCCGACCATCACGGTTTGGATCTTGGAACGAGTGACGTTCCCCCGGGTGTCGGTCGCCTGGATGTAGTAGTCAAGCAACTGGTCCTTGTACTGGTTCAGGTAGCAGTAATAAAGCTGTCCGGTCTCTTGGGCCGGCAAAACCGCCATGGTAGCTTGGTCCGTAGGCACCCAAGGAACCCCGTTCATCACTTGACGGTAATTCCGCATTTCCATCGGGTAACTCGTCCACGCGCTCACGTTCGACGGCGTGATGTTGAGGCCGGGTGTTCCCTGAAGTGCTGCAGGGTCGTAGACTTTGAACGTGTCATCCGAAGCGTCGATATTCGTGCTGGAATGGGTTCTCACCATCAGCTGAACATTTGAAACACCCGAGACGTCGTACACGTAGGAATAGATCACAAAATGGGTGTTGTACCACTGAACGGTCCAGCCCTCGGCCTTGGAAGCGTTGACCGAACCGGGATTGTAAGGGTAGCGCTGAGGCCACCAGATCGACGGGCCCGTGGTGTCCTGCGAAAGGTGGGAATCCACGTAGGGTTCCGAGAAGACCAGAGAGTTGTTAAAGGCCAGAGTAGGCTTCACGTCGTCATCTTCATTTTCGCCGTAGTAGCCAAAGCCCGAGTCCATGGACGGAAGCAGGAAGTACCAGGCCAACTCAGCCGGGTTGGCACCGCCTTTGTAATTGTTGTTAGGATCGCCTTTGACAGGTGCTGCGATCATCCAGGGGTTAAGCTGATTGCCAGGGTAGGTGACTTGGTGGTCTAGGGTCGTCGTGGGCGACCAGTAGTTGGGGTTAGCCGCCAGCCAAATCTGCTCGGCAGTCTCGGCGTAATTTAAGGGAGCCTGCAAAAGGGCGTAGTTGCGCTCCTGGTAGTGCCATCCGTT
Source organism: Spirochaetales bacterium (assembly GCA_013043995.1). GTDB lineage: Bacteria > Spirochaetota > Spirochaetia > JABEVK01 > JABEVK01 > JABEVK01. Next base: position 6,046 of record JABEVL010000317.1, read on the forward strand.
TTCCAGACTGAAGGTTCCGCCTTCCGCCACCCCCTTGAGGTTCTTCTTGGGGGCCAGCGAAGTTCCGTCAGCGGCATTCATCGCCGCAAACTGGGAACTCCAGATCATGGGAGGCAGGTGCCAGTGGTAGAAAGCAGGGTCTGTCGACGCATCAAGCACGTCGCCCCAGGAGCCATCCTGCACGTGCTGAACGTCAGTGGCAGGAATAGGGAACTTCTTGAGGTACTCATCGATACCCAGGTCGTAGCCGTTGCCCGAACCCGTTGTCGTGACCCCGGCTTCCCAGGTGGACAGCGAGCCGGATCGGCCCGAAGAGTTGTCCCCGTCATGGGCGATCACAAAAAACTGACGGGGGGAAAGTGAGGCATAAGGTTCGTACTCGTCAACCGTGACAGAACCCTGATAACCTTCTTCCCATTCCCCATTCAGACTCACCGGGATACCCGCCAGTTCTGACTGCGCACCCGTGGCGGGGTCAACGTAGCGAACCCAATGCGGTGTCGAGTCAAAGGGGTACTTGTTCACCACAACCTGGGCCTGATTGAACAGGTTTTGAGCCACCCAAGATCCAACGTTGGACGTGTCTTGAAGGTCGGCTCGATTGGGAGGAGAGATCATGCAGTCCCCAGCCGCATCGTAGGTGGCGTAGGGGTAGTCCTTGAGCGCGTGCCCAAAGTGATTGTTGCCCACAAGAGTCCACGAGACCCCCATCTTGGCCAGAGTCGGAATCAGTCTTTCTGAAAAGCCCAGTTCGGTGGGGAAAAACCCGTGCGAAGACTGGTAGCTACTTCCCAAAAAGTAGGGCTGGGCCAGCGTCGCTCCTTCAAAGATCAGGTCCTTAAGAAAGTAGGCCGACCCCACAAGCGGCCCCATGCTGTGGTGCCCCGCAAAGTGCACCACGTCGAGGGTATGAAAACCGTCCACGGTTTTTAGATTGTTGTAGTCGGTCACCCATTGAGCGTTCCAATTGGCCCCATTGTTGTATAGCCCAGAAATGCTGTTGAGATTCTCGAGGCTATTCACGTTGTCCACGAGGGCTCCGGAAAAGGTCACGTGAACTTGGCCCAAACCGTTCGAAAACGTTTGCATCAGTTCCGCGGTTTGCATCGGCCAACCCGGACCAGACTGATTGGGTGGAAAACTTTGGTAATCCTGATATTTGGCGTTGGCGGAATAGTAGCTTACCAGGTCATCATGCGGCATCGGCCCCGTTCCAACCGAGGGAGGCAGGAAGTAGGGGTAACCCGGTGGGGGGTTATTTTTCAGGGCAATCACCTGCCCATCGTAGGTGTAGGCGATGGGCGCACCGACGGGCAAGGCGTCATATTTCGACATAATATCTGCCGCATTATTGCCATAATATGGCCAAAAGTTTGGCATATGGTTATGGTACAGGTGAGCAGCCGGAATCAGAATTTGGCCTGAAACCGGGACAAGAGGCGCTAATAGAACCAGAAAAACGAGCAGTAAAGCCCGATTTCTCGGAATATGCATGGCGAATCTCCTTTTTGTTGTATACACATGCTGGCTAACTTCTTGTCAGGCTAAACCCGATTTTCAAATCCCACAATAAATATTTTTTAATTTTTTTGCGCCATATTTCTTGAGCATCGCAAACATTGGATCAGATTTACTCGAGGGAGTGGCAAGGAAATGTTGGTGAAAAAAG
>JABEVL010000318.1 GCA_013043995.1 Spirochaetales bacterium
CACTTCAGGTCTTCTTGCAAAGGAAGCTGCTGGACTATCCGGCGGAGTTCCTTCAGCTCGGCCTGCCAGCGGCTATTGCGCTCCAGGTAGGCGTCGACTTCGGGGTTCATCTCAAGGCTCCCGTCATGAGGGCCTTCCCGTTACAACAAACAGCACGAGATCAGCAAGCAGCATCAAAAGCGCCGAGCCCCCGTGCACGAAGGCGGTCCAGGCCCGTTTAGGTTTCTGTACCAGCATCACGACCCCGATCACCAGCTGGGTCAAAAGTGCCGCACCCATGACGACCACAAGAATCTTGACTCCTTCAGCCACCGTAACTGAAAACACCGACTGAAAGATATAGTAGTACCCAACGCTGAACCAAAGAAAGAAAAACAAATGGAAGGCCAGTTTGACTTTGCCGTAAGGCTGGCCTTTTTTTCCAAGGAAGCCACCCAAAATTCCGGCGATAAGGATCAGAAGTCCTTCAACCAGAAAGGGAAGTTGCATTGCACTCATCGTGATTCTCCTTGCGCCACAGCAGCACCCTCGCCCTATTATAAAGAGATTTTAAAAAAAATGCAGGATTTTATGACGCTGCGGCTCCCCCTTGTATTCTCTCGAACCTCGTTTTTGCTCCCCGCCGCGGTCCGCAATTCGTCGTTCCCTTTCCCCAAACCCTGAGTTTTCTCCACGCGGTCGCACGCACGGCGCCCCTGATTCTGACAAAGCCGTCCTCTGCTCCGCCTTGTTCCAAAACTCAAACTAGAGTACAAAGGTAAACAGACCCTGGAGGCAGTTATGAGCGAACCCGTTTTTGTTGCACTTCTTTTCGCAGACCGTGTCATCGTCGAGAACAATGGCAAGAAGGGCATCGTCGGGACGTTCAACGTCTTTCACGCTCCGGTTTTTCCCGTGGTTTTTCCCCCCTGGTTCATCTACGCCGCGGTCACCAACCTCACCGGCAAGCACAACTTTGCCCTGACCTTGGTCCACGACGAATCCCAGCAGGTGATCGTGCCCTTTAACGGGGAGTTTGAAGCCCCCTCCCCCGACGTTGTCGTCGAGCTGGCTCCCGGTCTGATGAACGTCTCTTTTCCCCGTGCCGGCCTCTACACCCTCAACTTTGCCGTGGACGGCGAAGCACTGGCGTCCCGAAGTCTCTACGTCCGTCAGATCGAGCACCCCGGCGCGGCTCCCGGCTAAGTTCCTGAGGCGGCTGAAGCTGAACCCTCTTTTCCCTGGTAGGCCAGGATCTTTTCCTTGAGCTCTTCCAACGCCGCGGGCCCGAGTTTGATCTTCAAGATTCTCATCACCTGAAAAACCTTCCGGCTGAGGTCGCCTTGATCCTGGGTCGGTGTCCCACGCAGAAAACCCAGCCTGACCATGTGGTTGAGGGAACGCTCGAACTGTTTCCAGGCCCGGGTTTCATCCCAGCGGCCGCCCGTGTAAGGGCTCAGACGCGTTTGGATGTCGCGGGCCGTCAAGAAAAGATCCCGGCTGTCGGCGCTTGATAGGTCAAATTCTTCGAGGGCATCGCGCAAAACCACGGCCAGAACCGTAGCATCGTACCCCAAGGGCGAACGCTTGACCAAGCGGGGAAGCTCCGTGCCTTCCTCATCGGGTTGCGTCAGGTAGGCCAAACCGTCTTCTTTGACCCACACCAGCTTCAAGCCCATCTGGGCGAACCAGGTGTTCAAGGGAACTGCGTGATCCTTGAGCAAAGCCCAATTCCTGGGATCATCGTCGTACAGCGGTCCCTGCAAAAGTTTCAGGATGACACTGGCAAAAGGCAGGGTTTGAGAAGGATCGAACTCATCACTCATTTCCATACTCCACAGAAGGGGCAACTAAAAACCGTTGGGAATCCACGGGAAGCGAAACCCTTTTATCGGGGTTCACCCGTCCCTGTGCCGAACCCGATGCGATTTCAAAGTAGGCCAAAACCTCGGACAGGCCTTTTTCAGGAGGCCATCGTTCCAAAAGGTCGGCCAGGTCGATCCGGCCCGTGGTTCTTTGAGCCTCGGCGACCCGGCGGCGCAGCGCCATCGTGTCGACAGAAAACTGGCCCGTCAGAACGGCCAAATCTTCGGCGCTCAGGGCTTCGAGGGCACGTTTCGGGCGAGGGACGCCCTGCCGCAAAACCGGCGGTTCGCTCAAGGGTCGGTCGGCAATCATCGAGACTTCGGGTGAGCCTTCCACCCACCAGAACGCTTCGTCGACGGGGGGATTCTTGAGGCGGACCAGGGCGTCTTTCACGTCGGCCAACAGGCTCCGGACGCGTTCCCTGTGGCGGTGGTCCTGTTCCGAAAGAAGCTTGTTCAGCTTTTCGGCCAAAAGCCTGTTGCCCGCGATGACCTTGCGTCCCGCCAGGTGGAGGTGCTGTTTCAGATGGCGCAGGACCTCGTCGCGCACCGTGAAACCTCGGGTTTCCAGCAAAGCAAACATTTCACCGATCCGTTCGGGCAGAGACTCGTGCTCCCCCTGCCGGATCAGGTGCTCCCAAAACGCATAGAAGCTTCGGCCCTGGGGGCTTTGGCGCAACTGTTCGGCGGCGTCCAGCGTGTAGCCCAAAATGTCGCCCCGGCTCAGTTCAGGCCGGGATTGCCTTTCATAAATTTCACGGACCAGCTTTTGAAAGTTTTGCTCGACCTGCTTAAAATCACCCAAAAGAGCCCGGGAGAGCCTGTTAATCGCTCCCAGCCTTTCTTCCAGCTGAACTTCGCTCCAGGGAGCCGGCGTGACGCCTTCGGCGAGGCGGGTAATTTCTTCGTCCAGCAGCCGTTTTTTTTGCTCAAGACGGCGAATGCGGGACGCGGGATCAACGTCCAAACGAAGCACCAGCTCGTCCAAGCGTTGGAGGATTTCGTCAAACCGGCTCTCGGTTCCGACCAGGGCTTCGTCGTCCAACGTTTCGATCCATTGAAAAACACGCTGGGTCCACGGGGTCGTCTCCACCCACACCCGGCCTTCTTCATCGGCAAAGCGCCGTAAGAACCGGATTTCATCCCTGCACCAGTGATCGAGCAAAATTTTGGGACGCCGGGCCCTATCGCCGTGGACCAGAGGAATTTCGTCGGCTGTCAGAGGACAGTCCTCCAGAAAGGCCGCCAGCCGTCCTTCCAAAAGATCGCTTTCGATCATCGGAACCGGCTGATCGTAAAAAACCTTTTTGAAAAAGGCCAGGACAAAGAGGGCGTGAGGGTTGCGCAAGAGCCGGATTGCCGGGTTGCCCCCCAAGGCGCCGCGAAGCCGCTCAAGGGAATCCATGTCCTCATTATTCAGGGAAAGTCCCAAGGAAGCAAGGTTCAGAGAGTCAAGACTTCACGTTTTTGAAAACCTGCCGAAAAGATACTATGCAACTGCGCTACAATGCCCCGGTCACCTTCAGTTTTGCCCTTTTATGCACCCTCGCCATGCTGATCGACCAGTATGTTGCCCCAGGTTTTGTCAACTACCTGAGGGCCCCCGGAGCTGATTTTAATCCGGCCCACACGGCCCAGTGGTTCGGGATCTTGTTGTACGTTTTTGGTCATGAAAACTGGACCCACCTCTGGAACAACCTGCTTTTCCTTTTATTACTCGGCCCCATTCTTGAAGAAAAATACGCTCCCAAACCCATGCTTTTTATGATGCTCTCCACCACCCTGGTCACGGGCATCTTCAACATTCTGATGCGCCAGCC
>JABEVL010000319.1 GCA_013043995.1 Spirochaetales bacterium
GCAGCGTCACGGCGGGCCTTGCCATCTACGACACGATTCAGTACCTGAATTGCGACGTTCAAACGATCTGCGTGGGCCAGGCCGCCAGCATGGGAGCGCTTTTGCTGGCGGGCGGGACCAGCGGCAAACGTTTTTCCCTTCCTTCCAGCCGCATCCTGATCCATCAGCCCTGGGGCGGTGCCCAAGGACAAGCCCGGGACATCCACATCCAGGCAAAGGAAATCATTCGCCTGAAAAATATGACCATCGAAATTTTTGCCAAGCACACAGGTAAGACCGTTGACCAGGTTGCCCAGGATCTGGAGCGGGACTACTTTCTGAGTGCCCAAGAGGCCGCCGAGTACGGCCTGATCGACAAGGTTCTGGTACGGGAAAAAAATGGCCAAAAAAAGTGATAATTTAGATCATTGTTCGTTTTGCCGGCGACCGGCCAACCAGGTTCCCCGTTTGATCACGGGGGAAGGCGTGGCCATCTGCTCCGATTGTGTTGCGGCCTGTGAGCGCATCATCGAGCAAGAAGAGGGCGATGCCAACGTCTCGGGTCTGGAGGAGTTCAGCCTCGGGGAAACCCTTCCCAATCCCAAAGAGCTCAAAGCCTTTCTGGACCAGTACATCGTAGGTCAGGAAGACGCTAAGAAGGTTCTTTCTGTGGCGGTCTACAACCACTACAAACGCATTGCCAACCCTCCTGCGGAAAACGACGAAGTCGAGATGGAAAAATCCAACGTCTTGCTCATCGGCCCGACGGGGACAGGCAAGACTCTCTTAGCTCGAACTTTGGCCAAGAAATTACGGGTACCTTTTGCGATTGCCGACGCTACGACCTTGACCGAAGCCGGATATGTCGGCGAAGACGTTGAGAACATCCTCCTCAAGCTCATTCAAAACGCTGGAGGCAGCATTGCAGCTGCCGAAAGAGGGATCGTTTACGTCGATGAAATCGACAAGATTTCCAAGAAGGGCGAAAACGTTTCGATCACCCGGGACGTCTCGGGGGAGGGAGTCCAGCAAGCCCTCCTGAAGATCATCGAAGGCACCCAGGCTAACGTTCCGCCGCAGGGCGGCCGCAAGCACCCCAACCAAGAGTACCTGAAAATTGACACCACCAAGATCCTCTTTATTTGCGGCGGAGCCTTTGTCGGCCTGGATAAGATCATTGAAAGGCGTGTGGCAAAAACTGCCATGGGTTTCGGCACGGAAGTCCAGTCCAAGCACTCGAATAATTACAAAGAGCTTTTTAAGAACCTTCATCCCGACGATCTGATCCGCTTTGGTCTCATCCCCGAGTTTATCGGCCGTCTGCCGATTACCGTCGCGTTGGATGAATTGACGCACGACGACCTCGTCAGAATTACGACCGAACCGAAAAACTCGATCATTCGGCAGTTTGAAATGGCGTTTAAACTTGACGACGCCGAACTTCACTTTGAAAAAGAAGCCATCTTTGCCATTGCAGAGCAGGCGATCCAGAGAAAGACCGGCGCGCGAGGCTTGCGCTCCATCGTTGAAGCGGCCATGCTCGACATCATGTACGAACTGCCGTCGCTCCCCGGAAAAAAGAAAGTCGTCGTCACCAAAGAAGTTTTTACGTCGGGGCAAAAACCCGTCATCTTGACAGATCCTAAAGAAATGGAAAAACCCTGGATACGCGAATTGTATGAGTTTACTCGGAAAGCGGCCGGCTAAAACCGGCAAAAAAGATCTTCCGCTCTTGGCGGTCAAAGACATCCTCGTTTTTCCTTCCTCGGTTTCCCCTTTTTTTGCTCCGCCCGGGGCCGGGGTCAAGGCACTCGAGGTGGCATTGGCCGAAGATCAAGAAATTTTCCTCGTTCCCCAGAAAAATAAAGACGAAGCACGAAATGAACACGACCTGCATTCCATCGGGGTCGTGGCCTACATTCTGCAGACCCTCCGTTTGCCCGATGGCTCAGTCCGTGTTCTCGTCGAGGGGAGAGAAAGGGCCCGTCTTTTAAAATACCTTCCCAAGCAAGACTACGTCCGTGCCGAGGTGCAGCCCCTGGAGGTCCCGCACGAGATGCAGAGCTCAACTCTGACGCTGATGCAAATCATCTTGCAAACGCTCAGGGGTTTCAAGGAACTTCAGTCCAGGATCAGCAAAGACAAGCTTCAGGCCATCAACGAAGCTGAACGATCCGACGTCCTTGTAGATCTTCTGGTTCCCTTGCTGAACCTGAGCGACGAGAAAAAGCTCGGATTTTTGCTCGAAGAAGACTCAAAGACCCGTCTGGAAAATTTGGCTGTTGCCATCCAGGTCGAAAGCGAGCTGGCTGGTCTGCAGCACGAGATTCACAAAAAAGTAAAAAGCCGTTTGGAACAGAGCCAACGGGAATATTACCTCAACGAACAGCTGAAAGAGATCCACAAGGAACTGGGGCACGAAGACGGCGATCCCACCGGGGCGACCGAGCTGAGACAAAAAATCGAAGCCCTTCAGTGTCCCGCCGACGTGAAGGAAAAGTCTCTCAAGGAATGCAACCGCTTGGCGCGGCTCCAGGCTACGACTCCCGAAGCGGGGATTTTGCGGACCTACCTGGAGTGGATCACTGACCTGCCCTGGGGCGAAAAAACAGAAGATGTGAAAAGCCTGTCCCAGGCTCAAACCGTATTGGACACCGATCACTTTGACATGAAAAAAGTCAAGGAGCGTATCCTCGACTATCTGGCTGTTCGCAACATTCAGGCAAAACTCAAGGGGCCCATTTTGTGTCTTGTCGGGCCTCCAGGCACTGGAAAAACTTCCTTGGGCCGTTCGATCGCCCGCGCCCTGGGACGCAGCTTTGTTCGCATCAGCTTGGGCGGGGTGAGGGACGAGGCCGAGATTCGAGGTCACCGGAAAACCTACGTGGGGGCCTTGCCCGGCAAGATCCTCCAATCGATGAAAAGGGCGGCTACCTCGAATCCCGTGTTTCTGCTTGACGAGATTGACAAGATGAACTCGGACTTTCGGGGCGACCCTGCTTCTGCGCTGCTGGAAGTCCTTGACCCCGAGCAGAACTCTACCTTTACCGACCACTACCTTGAGGTTCCCTACGACCTTTCTGATGTTTTATTCATCACGACGGCGAACAGCCTCCACACCATACCCCGCCCTTTGCAGGACAGAATGGAAGTCATTGAGGTTCCGGGCTACACCGATTTGGAAAAAGCCAAGATCGCCGAGGGTTTTTTGATACCCAAGCAGATCCAAGAAAATGGCCTGGGGGGCTTGAACATCGTTTTGGAGCCCGGCGCCATTCAAACCGTCATCCACGATTATACGGCCGAGTCGGGTGTTCGCGGGCTTGAGCGTCAGATCGGCCAAGTCCTTCGTAAAACGGCCCGGGCCCTGCTCGAAGCCGGAAAAGACCCCGAAGCATTGCGCCAGCAGGTCGAGGGCGAAGAACCCTTCCGTCTAACCATCGACGCCGAAAAGGTCCGCGAATACCTGGGGCTTCCCCTTTGGAAAGACGACAAGCTGCTGTTTGAGCCTAAGCCCGGCCTGGCCAACGGGCTGGCCTGGACCGAGGTGGGCGGGAAGGTGCTTCCTGTCGAAGTTTCGTTGTTTCCCGGCAAGGGTGAACTGATCCTGACAGGAAGCCTGGGCGACGTGATGAAAGAATCTGTCCGTATCGCTTTTTCTTTTTTAAAGGCCCGCGCCCAGACCTGGCACCTCAAACCTGAAGATTTTACAGGCCGCGACCTCCACATTCACTTTCCTGAAGGGGCAATTCCGAAAGACGGACCCAGTGCGGGCATCACCGTAGTTGCCGCCCTGCTTTCGGCTTTCCGGGGGAGCCCCCTGCGTTCAGGCGTGGCCATGACCGGCGAGGTCACGCTCACGGGGAGGGTTTTTCCCATCGGAGGAGTCAAGGAAAAAGTCCTGGCGGCCTATCGTCATGGTCTCAAGGACGTGTTTTTGCCCTATGACAACCGCCGTGACCTTGAGGAAATTCCCGACGAAGTCAAGGCAGAAGTCACGTTCCATTTCGCTCAAACCGTCGAAGAGGCGTTGCACCACCTCTTTCCCGCTGAATTCTTTTCAGAACCCAGCGCCCCGGAACCCAGCACCGAAAATGTTCTTCCGGCCCAGGACCAACCCGCCTAAACGCCTTGGGGCTTCACCAAAGTTGGTGAACTAAGGGGCGCACCCGGCTTTCGTACAGACTCTTAACGGCTTGCATTTCTGCAGAGGAAAGGGGGCGAAGCTCGGCGGCCTTGAGGTTTTCGCTGACCTGTTCGGGTCTCGAAGCTCCCGGAATAACGCAGCTCACCTCGTCGGCCATCAAAATCCAGCGTAAGGCCCAGGCTGCCAGTCCCGGTTCGGAGGGGAAAATCTTTTTATACTCCTCAACGACTTCCAGGCCCGTCGTAAAGTCAAGGCCGGCAAAGGTTTCGCCCTTGTCAAAGGCCTTACCTTCCCTGTTAAAGTTCCTGTGATCTGCTGGGCTAAACTGCGTCGACGCGCCCATTTTTCCCGACAAGAGCCCGCTGGCCAGGGGAACCCTGACCAGGATGCCGACGTCCTTTTCGCGCGCAAGGGCAAAAA
>JABEVL010000320.1 GCA_013043995.1 Spirochaetales bacterium
GATCTGCCTCCTCCAAAGGGCCGCTGACGAGTTTCGCGTGGCCCGCCAGTACGAAAAGGGTATCCAAACCGACGTCGACACCGAATGTCTGCACCAGTACCGCATTCAGTTGCGCAAGGTTCGTTCCCTCCTTTCCCAAGGGAGGATGTGGAAAGCACAAAAACCCTGGACAGAGCTCAAGCTCCTCTTCAAGGACCTGATGCAAAGAACCAATGAACTTCGTGACCTGGACGTGCTGATTCTCGAAGTCCCGAATCTCCTCGCCCGTCTCCCTCCTGCCGAAGCGCAGGCTCTGGAGGGTTGGAAAAAGCTCCTCGAGGCACGCCGCGAAACGGCCCGAAAAAAACTGAAGACCTGGCTCTCCAGCAAGGCTTACGCCCAAAGCATTCAAAATATCGATTGGGAGGTCCTCAACAACGAGGGGGAGGCCTGGACGGCCCAAGAGCTCGCTCAGGCCGCCTTGAAACGCATTTCTAAGAAGCTCGGCCAACTTCTTCGCACGCACGCACCCACGGACGAAGTTCTTCACAGCGTTCGGATCGAAACCAAGAAACTGCGTTACGTGGTGGAAGCCCTGGGCTCGCTATTTCCCGAAAAAAGTGTTTCACGCTTACTCAAAATGATCAGGCAGGCCCAGCTCCACCTCGGTCAGTTTCAAGACTCTTCCTTGAGGCTCCAAAGACTCCAGGGCGAGATCCCCCGCCAGGAGACGCCTCAGGTAGATCCTTTTGCCTACGGGGTCCTCGTCGGTGTTTTGTGGACCGAACACGCCCTGGAAAGAAAGCGCGCCGAACGAGCCGTCCAACGGCTGCGGCGGGCCGATTTCCGCCAGGAACTCGGCCGGTTACGGAACGGAGGCCGGGATGCCCCTTGAATTTAAAAGGAAGTTTTATTTTCTCCGCGACCCCGGCAAAACTTCTTGGAAATCCCTTCCAGAACTCCGCTTGGGCTGGTTGCAAGACACGGGCAACTGGGAAACCTGCCTCAAAAACGTCCAAGACGAATATTTCCTGAACCTTTCGGCAGGAGAAGGACTGGCTCGAACCTCTTGGAGCGTTCCTCTTTCTGCCGACTCCTGGCAAGAGCTCTGGCCCAGTACCGAAGGCTGCCGCCTTGTGTCAACGCTGGAGCTCCTCGTCCAGAGCGGGAAAAATTTTCAGATCGAGCATTACGGTGAGCCTCACGCGGGTCTAACGACGGTCAGCGTGGTCTTCGCCCATCAGCAGGAGGCCCGGACCTGGAAGGTGCCCCGCTTTTTCGGCCCCGAACTGACCTACGACCCAAGGTTCCAGGACAAAGCCCTCGCCGAAATAAAAACCCAGGTCCCTCTGGTTCCCCTGGGTCCCCACGATACCTGGGCCTACGGGATCCTCCCCTTCTTCTTGGAAAATAAGGTTCCCCAGGTTGTTCTGGTCCAGACAAGGAACCAGGAACGGTGGATTTTCCCTAAAGGTCAACCTGAAAACGGCAAATCGCCCGCCAAGGTGGCCCTGCAGGAAGGCCGTGAAGAAGCCGGAATAACCGGAAGAATCCTGGGCCACCCCATCGTCTTGCCCTACTACCGCTCCGCTGGAACCACGAACCTGCTTCTCTACCCCGTCCGGGTGACCCGTCTGGCCGACACCTGGCTCGAAGCCGCGCAACGGGAACGCCGCGTGGTCCCGCTGGCAGAGGCCATTTTTCAGGACGAACTGATCCGAGGGGGCGCCCTTTGCTTGCAGGACCTCTATGCAGGCTCCTAGGGAGTTCCACGGTCACTCATGCCCCCCTGAATGAGGCCCTCACACATTTCTGACCTTATGCCTACAGCCCACAAACAATTCAGGACAAAACTCAAGGTGAAGAGGAGAAAATCATGGAGCCTACCCCGATCGAAGAGATCGTTCAAACTGAAAAACTGAAGGTTCTCAAAGTCGCTCTGCCCGAGGGAGCCGCTTCTGCCACAAGTATTTTTAAACTGGCCACCCAATTTTACTTTGTTTTTGAAGACGCTCTTGTCAAAGACTTCATCGAGGACCTGAAGAGAATTCCCGAACAGTGGGCTATCGGTGTCGTCGATAAAAAAGGCAAGGGCCTGGGTGTCATCGTCTTGAGTCAATTTCAGGCCAGGTTAAGCCAGCCCTTTGCCTACGACGTTCTGGGAAAACGCGAAGTGCACAGCACCATGGTTGCCGCTAAAACTTTCCCAAGGGACAAACACCTTTTGACCGTGGCCGATCATATCGAGTCTGAGGTCTCCCGTCCCAGCAACAGCTACTATCTTTTGGAAAACCCGACGGGGAAATTCGCAGGAATTTTCTCTTCAAAGGATCTGTTGATCGAGATGTTCCGCCTGCACCGGCAAGACCTCAAACTCGCCGTCTCGATCCAGGCCGAGGCCATTCCAGAATGCGGGCACAAGAACACCCAGCACCTGGAGTTTTACGGCTGGAACAAGATGGCCAAGGGTGTGGGCGGCGATTACTGGGCGATGAAAGAGTATCAAGAGGGGCGCTGGGTCGCCCTCGTCTGCGACGTGTCGGGTAAGGGCATGGCCGCCGGGCTCATCACTACAGCCCTGGCAGGAATGTTCTCCTTGTATGATTTCACTCAAGGACTCGAAGGTTTCATCACCTGTGTGAACAATTTTGTCCTGCAGACCTTCAAAATGGAAAAGTACCTGACGGGAGTTTTTCTTGATTATTCGGAAAACGACCGCCGGCTCAAGATCTTTGACATGGGACACGGTCACCTCCGGCTGATCCGCAACAAAAAATCCCACGCTTTTTCCTCGGCAAACCCTTTTCTGGGTTTTACCTCTTCCCTCATCCCCCAGCCCCGTGCGGGCATTCTTCACCCCGGAGACCTTCTCTGTACGTACACGGACGGTTTTATTGAACAACAGAACATCGAGAAACAAGAGTTCGGGATTGACCGTTTTGAAAAGATTCTTGAGCACCACGCCTCTGACGAACTTGAGTCCATCGCGGAGCGCATCCACACGACGGTCAAAACTTTTAGGGGGGATCAACCTCGGGGCGATGATCTGACTCTTTTACTGCTCCGCGTCAAAAAATGAACCCGCCTTGACCGGAGGGCGGTTTTGGCCCGATAGTGGGCTACATGAACCAGCCTGTTACGACTGAAATCGACAATTTTTCTCAGACGCGAGCTTTTTTGGTCACCCTCCAGCCTCCTTCGATGGACGAGGAGACCGCCCAAGCCAACCTGGACGAACTGGAAGGTCTAACCCAAACGATGGGCTTGCTGACGATCGGTAAAATGATCGTCCATCACCGTGAAAATCACGCCAAACTTCTTCTGGGCACGGGCAAGGCCCAGGAAGTTGCCGAACAGGCCGAGGGCGTCGGCGCCGATCTGATCGTTTTTGACGACGACCTGTCCCCGACACAACAGCGCAACTGGGAGGAATTTTCGGGAAAAACGGTCATCGACAGGCAAGAAGTCATCCTGGAGATCTTTTCCCAGCGGGCCCTCAGCCGCGAAGCCGTTCTTCAGGTGGGCTTGGCCCGCATGGAATACAGCCTGCCGCGCCTGACCCGGAGTTACACCGACCTTTCCCGTCAACGGGGCGGCGCCCGCAACAACCGGGGCGGCGGAGAAATGAAACTTGAACTCGACCGCCGCGTCATTCTCAAAAAAATTGACCAGTTCAAAGAGGAACTCATCCAGGTTCGCCGCCACCGCGACAGGACCCGGCGGTTGCGCACCGAAGCCATCCTTCCCCAGGCCAGCATCGTCGGCTACACCAACGCCGGAAAATCGACCCTTCTCAACGTCCTGGCCGATGAAAAACTCCTTCAGGAAGACAAGCTTTTTGCCACCCTCGACCCGACCACCCGCCGGGTCAGCCTCTCCGGAGGCCTGTCGCTCCTTTTGACAGACACGGTCGGTTTTATACAAAAACTCCCCCATCACCTTGTCGACGCGTTCCGTTCGACGCTCGAAGAAGCCGTTCACGCCGATTTTTTGATCCACGTTGTCGACGTTTCCCACCCACAGGCCGAAGAACAGTACGCTTTGACCAACAAGGTACTTTCCGACCTCGGCGCCGCGGAAAAAACCCAGGTCCTCGTCCTGAACAAAGTCGACCGGCTGCCCGCGGATGCCCCGGCGCGGCGTTCCTGGGAACTCTCCCACCCCGGGGCCATTTTCGTTTCCCTTGAAAATCGTCAAGGACTCGAGGAGCTCAAGGCCGCCGTCGCCCGCCAAACCCTGAGCCTTTCCCCGCCCCAGGATTTTATTTTCCCCCTAGAACGGCCCGACCTTTGCGCCTACCTGCGCAGAAACGCCCAAGTCCTGAACGAGGTCTACGCCGACGATCACGTCGAGGTTCGGGCCGTTGTCGTCGAAGCCTGGCTTGACGCTGTCCGCCCCTGGCTTGTAAACAAGACTAAGGAGGTTCTATGAACCATCCGTCGCTTCGTGTCGTGTGGACCGCGCCTCAAGGCATTCAGGCCCTTCAAACGACCAGGGACGCCGGCAACCTGGCTACCCACGTGGGAGACGATCCCAAGCTCGTGGCTCTTCATCGCAAAAATCTCAGCCAACTCGGTGTGCCCTCCGAACCCTGCTGGCTCAACCAGGTGCACTCTTGCACAGTTTATGACGTAGACCGCGGTCCCGAGCTCCCCGAAGCCGACGGTGCGGTCACGGGGCGCAACGCCGTCGTTTTGGCGGTTCTCACCGCCGATTGCCTGCCGCTTTTGGCTTTCAGCCGAGAAACTGGCCGCATCGGAGCTTTTCACGGGGGCTGGAAAGGGCTCGCCGCCGGGATCCTTGAAAACGGGGTGAACGCCTTGGGGGGCTCAGCCGGTGAACAGGACTGGTGGATTGGTCCCGGCATCAGCCCCGACACCTACACGGTCGGTCCCGAGGTCCGCGCCGCGTTTCTTGCAAACGACCCTGAGCACGATGCTGATTTTTCTCCGAGTTTGAAGCAGGCCGACCGCTGGCAATTCGATTTGGCCGCAGCGGCCGAACGCCGCCTGCAACGCGCAGGAGTGGGCCTGATCAGCCGGGCTCC
>JABEVL010000321.1 GCA_013043995.1 Spirochaetales bacterium
GATCAGGAGCATCGCGGGTTCGCCCGCGGCGAGAGAAGCGATCTGCCAGCTGCCGTTTTTCAGCAGAAGGAGCACGAGGGCGGAGAAAAGCGCAAGGTCGCCCAGGCGGCTGATCCAGAATTTTTCCCAAGCCACGATCCGTGACCCCTCGCGTTCCCGGAAATGGCTCAAGAGGCGGTGGAGCCCCAGGCTGATCAAAAGCCATAGCAAAACAAAAATACCCAGGTTGCCGGTCACGGCCATTCCTTGAATCGCCCAGACCGTACCCGTCAGGGCGGCCAAAAAAGAATCCCCCCGGGGGTCTCCTTCCAGGTTCACGGCGGCGTACCGATGCACAAAAAATCCCAGGAATACAACAAATCCCAGGAACGTCCACGACACCGCCGAACCTTCAAGAGGGAAAAAAAACGCCAGCAGCAAACCCGCTGCCCCGGGAACGAGAATCAGCCAGGAACTTCGAAAGATCTTCATGGACTACTCCTGTAAATTAAATCACGACTTTTATTTCGTGTTTAATGTGTCGTAACATAAAGGAATTTATTCAACGCGTCAAGCTATTGACGACAATTTTTTCTGTAATTAAGATCGGGAAATGAAATCGGATTGGACTTTTTTTTCAAACCACAGTCACGTGCTGATCTGTCTGGCCCAGAACCCTGAGGCCCCCCTGCGCGTCGTGGCACAAACGATCGGCATCACCGAAAGGGCTGTTCAGAGGCTCGTGGACGACTTGGAGAAAGCTGGTGTTCTTAAAAGGACGAGGATCGGGCGGCAAAACCACTACGAGCTTCAATTTGACGTTCCCCTGCGCCACCCTTTGGAGCGTCACAGGACAATCGGCGACGTGCTGGCGCCCCTGTTGCCCGGCAAGGGCAATTCTGAGGGCTCTTAGCGAATTTCACGCAGGGTGTGCTTCTTACACTTCCCGTGTTTCTTTCCGTAATGACTCTTCAACTTCATGTCGCTGGAAAAAGGAAGCGGTTCAATGCAACGGTGCAGGACCGGGTCTGAGGTGTAGGAATAGTATTTACAACTGGCACATTGCGAACAAGGAAGCGTTTTGGACGACGGCATAAGACCTCACATTTTGGGTTCAGCGTATCCTTCAACTTTCGATGTGTCAAGCAACTCTTTATCTTGTAAAAGATTGCTCAAAAAATAAGTTTAATAAAACCAAAAAGTTTATTTTCTCACCTGGTTTTGTTGAGTTTTTGGACTGACTTTTATTCCAAAATTCAATATTTTTGTGAAAGCATCCTCTTGGGTGTTCAAAGTGAAGTCGAAGGAGGGATTCATGAAAAAGCTCGCTGGGCTTGCGCTATTTTTGGTTTTGGGCTGCACCTTGGCCTTTGCCCAGGACTGGGTTCGGATCATCCCTGACACGGGGACGGTCCCGATAGGGGCTTTCAAGGCAGGTGTGGATACGGGAGGCGGCCCTCTGTACATCATCCGCACCCGCTGGGACGGCGGTCTTGTCATCGGAAAATACAACCCCCTTTACCGCAGGGCCTACATCCCTTACGGCGGAAGGGAAATCACCCTGTCCTCGACTCCTGTGGAAATCTTCGTCGGCTACGGTTTTTGGGTGTTTCGCAGGGATGGGGTCCCGCCCCGGAACGCGATGGTTGCAGGCGACGAAAACGATGGAAGCCCCCTTTACATCATCCACGGCAAATGGCTGGGCAACGTGACGTGCGGAAAATATTCGGCTAAATACCACACGGGTTACATTCCTTACGGGGGACGGGAAATCCAAGTGCACAGAAATATTTCCTTCTTGGTTCCCGACGATCTGCCCAATTCCCAATAACTCCCCTCCGATTCAGCCGTCCTCCGGGACGGTTTTTTTTTCCTCTTTCAGTTTTTAAATCTTGACAACGCGGGCTGAGATTCGTAATATTTGACCGATGACCAAAAACATAAACGGTCATCGAATGGAGGAACTATGAAAAAGACCCTTTTCTTTTTGCTCGCCGCCGGTGTTTTCCTGGCGGTACCCGCTCTTTCGGCCTTTGCCGACGCCCAGGGAAATCAGATTGCCAAGGAGTATTTCGACCTGAAGAAGGCGCACGACACTTCGGCCGAGGCCACGATGGTGATTCTTGACCGCGACGGCAACAAGAAAATCCGAAAGCTGGAAATGTGGACGCGCGAAACCGCCGACACGAAAGACGCCCTGACGAAGTTTTTACAACCTGCGGACGTTGCCGGCACCAAGTTTTTGACGATCAGCCGCCGGGGTGAACCTACCGACCAAAGGTTATACCTGCCTGCCCTGGGCAAAACACGAAAAATTGCTTCCAGCGACAAATCTGGAAAGTTCGTCAATTCGGACCTTTTTTACTACGACCTGGAACCGCGCTACTACGGTGACGATACCTACACCTTTCTGGCTTCGGGTGAAACCCTTCCCGACTACCCCGGCATGACCTTTTCCAAGATCGAGATGAAAGCCAAGTCTAAGGAGTGCCCCTACTCCAAGTCCGTCGCCTGGGTGAACGAGGACAACCACTTCATCTACCGGATCGACGTTTTCAACAAGGACGACGGCGGTCTGTGGAAGACGATCAAATTCGGGAAAGTTAAAGACATCGACGGGGTCCTCATCCCGGCAGAAACCCTTGTCATCAACCACCGGGACAGCTCCAAAACCCTCATGACCCTTCAAAACCTTCGCGTCAACGACGGAGTGTCCCTAGGCCTTTTCTCGGTCAAGGGACTGGAAGAGTAGGAGGCCGGCCGTGAAAAGAACTTTCTTTTGGGGAGGCCTTCTTGCGGCCTTTTTCTGGATCGGCCTCCCCGGTCTTTCTGCCCAGGACCTGGGCTCCGAGTTTGACGCAGGTACGCCGAGCACAAGCTCTTCGGGAGCGGCGTCTGCTTCGGCAAATTCTCCCCTCGTTTGGAGCGGCGACCACCTGGGCGTCTATCACCAGCCTCTTTGGGGCGACAACTGGGACTTCAACAACGAAGCCCTGTGGCCCCAAATGGACAACACGATCGGGATCAAGTACAGCTCGGGGCCGGTCAAACTTGTCGTCAACGGAACCGTCGAAACCGTGGCCAGCCCCAACACCTGGAGCCAGATGTCCATTTTCAAACCGGGCGAAACCTACCTCAGCTGGGCGCCGGGCCAGTTTTTGCTCAACTTCGGCTACCAGATTTACAACTGGGGAGTGGCCGACAAGAACAACCCGTCGGACGGCCTCAACGCCCGCGACTGGGCCCAGGGCTGGGACGCGCCCAAGGTTCCCCTCCTTTCGGCGGATCTACGCTGGTTTCCCGACAGGCACCTGAGCCTCGAAGGCGTGCTCGCGCCCTACCAAACGCCTAGCCAGTTTCCTGTCGACTTTCAAAGCTCCACGCAAGCTGGCCTGAACACCGGCGCGGCTCAGCTTTCAGCTGCTGGACTGGGAACGTTTTTTCCAGGTTACACGCCGACAGCCTCAACCTCCCTGCCGCCCAACAACCCCAACTCTGCCGTTGCGGGTGCCCGCGTCAATTACTATTCTTCGGCCGCGGACCTCTCGCTGAGCTACATCTACGACATGGACCCCTACCCCACCCCTGTGGTCACGATGAGTTCGTACGCGGTCCCCGCAGGTGCCCTAGGGGCGGGTTCTCCCGCAACGACTTTCTGGGTTCCGGGTCAAATCCAGCTCGTCAACAAAAGGATTCACCGTTTTGGAGCGAACGTCAAAACGACCGTTGGGCCGTACGGGCTCTGGCTTGAAA
>JABEVL010000322.1 GCA_013043995.1 Spirochaetales bacterium
CGTGCTGATCCTGACGGCGCGCCGGTTTTCACCACAAATTCCTGCGGCGTTGATCGCTCTTGTCGGGAGCATCGCGGCGGCCTGGATTTTTGACCTGGGGCACCACGGGGTGGTTCTGCTGGGGGCGATTCCCGTTGGCCTGCCCAGCCTCGGCTTGCCCCAGGTGAACTGGAGCTGGCCTCTGCTTCAAAAGCTTACCCCGACAGCTTTTGCCATGTTCATCGTCATTCTGGCCCAAAGCGCGGCCACCTCCAGGGCCTACGCCGAGCGCTTCAACGAGACCTTTGACGAAAACGTCGACCTTGTCGGCTTGGCCTGCGCCAACGTGGGGGCCGCGCTTTCGGGGACCTTCGTCGTCAACGGGAGTCCCACGAAAACGCAGATGGTGCAAAGCGCCGGAGGAACCACCCAGGCGGCGCAGCTCACCGCCAGCGCCGTCGTCCTCCTTGTCCTGCTCTTCCTGACAGGCCCCCTCGCCCACCTTCCTGTCGCCGTTCTTTCGGCCGTGGTTTTCTTGATCGGGGTGGAACTCGTTGATTATCGGGGGATGATGCGGGTCTTTCGGGAAAGGCCCTACGAGTTCTGGGTTGCCTTGATCACGGCTGGAACCGTGGTCTTTGTCGGCGTCGAGCAGAGCATCCTCCTGGCGATTTTTTTATCCCTCCTTGTCCATACCCGCCACGGTTACAGGGTGACCAACGTCCTTTTGGTCACGGACGCCGCGGGCTGGCACCAACGCCCCCTGACCAGCGCCGAACCCGCCGCCGAGGGGCTTGTGATCTACAGGTTTCTTCACAACCTTTACTACGCCAACGCCCACGTTCTTGAACGCGATCTGTCGAACCTGGTTCTTGTTCATCGCCAAAACTTAAAATGGATTTGCATTGACCTTGCGGCCGTCAACGACGTCGATTTCACCGCTGCCGAGGTCCTCCGTGCCCAAGGAAAGCGCCTGAAAGACCTGGGGATCGGCGTGGTTTTTTCTGAGCTCGTCGACACCGCTCAGCACGGGTTTGAACGCTCGGGTTTGGTGGATTTTTTTGGACCCGAAGCGTTCTTTCCGACGCTGGACGCCGTCCTTGCGGCCTACAAGGGCCACCCGGCAGGTCTTTGAACTCGCAAAGCCCTTTTCCTAGAAGGTTTTCTCCTGACGGCCGCGCCTTTTCTCGAGGTAGGCTTTGAACGCTTCTTGACCTTCGTCTTTCCAATAGTCGTGATAGGCCCGCCATTCTTCTCTCCCCCAACCAGGACCGCCCAGCATCGACCTGCGGCCCCACCCTGGAGCGCCGTGACCTCCCCGAAATCCAAACAAAATCCTGGACAGCACGACAAGAGCCACAGCCTGGCCGTACTCAAGGGACTTCCAGCCGATCACGGCGGGCACGAAGGTGTTCCAAAGGAACTGGACAGCTCCCCCCAAAAGGGCAACCACCCCCATTATCAGCACGAACACGCCCACACCGACAAGGATCTTCCAGCCGATGGCCATCCTGCGGTGAAAAAATCTCTGCAACATACTCGCCTCCCCGCCCCGCTAACGGAGCTTTTGAATTTTCTTTCGCAGACTTTGAAGGGCTCGGTGCTTTCGGGAAAG
The DNA here is from genome assembly GCA_013043995.1 of Spirochaetales bacterium. Classification (GTDB taxonomy): domain Bacteria; phylum Spirochaetota; class Spirochaetia; order JABEVK01; family JABEVK01; genus JABEVK01. Next base: position 1,595 of record JABEVL010000322.1, read on the forward strand.
AAGGGTCCCCAAAGGTTCGTCCCAAAGTTCCGAAAGTTCCTCAAAGGTCCAGCCTTCAATTTCAGTAGCGATGAAAACGGACTTCTGCGCGTCAGAAAGTTGATCCACCGCACGAAAGAGAGCCTCTTCCCTCTCTTGGGCTTCGAGCTTGCCCGCCTGATCCTGACGAAGGTCAGCCAGGATCTCCAACCAGCTTGCCGACTCCGAACCGTCTGGATTCAGGGGACGGTCAAGACTGGCCTCGTCCCAGTTTTTGCGCCGGAACAGGTCAGTAAGACGGTTCCTGAGGGCTTGGAAAACGTAGCCGGCGAGGTTATCGATCGGGTCTAAGTCCGCTTCCCAAAGCCGGAGGAACACGTCTTGAATGAGGTCCTCTGCTTCATGAGCCTTATGGTCCGTAAAGCTCTTGCGCACGTAAGCCACGAGCCTTGACCTTTCGCGTTGGAAAAAATCCGTGAGTTCCTGCCCAAAGTTCCCTTCCTTGTCTTGCATCAAACTTCTTGACGTTCTCCGGCTGTTATTATTGCATCAAGTTTGCTCGAAAAAATCGGACTCTTTGGCTCAAAACTTTCAGAAGGCCTCAGATTTTTTAGCTTACGCTGCAGATTCTTGGAGCACCGGAGAGAAAAAGAAAGAGCTTGCCCCCCAAAAACGTGACCCAGGTGACAGATTTTATGATCAAAACTGTTAGAATAATTCCAACAAGGAGAATGCCCATGAAAAAGCGTTTGGTGGTGATCGGTTCAGGGATGGCGGGCGGCAAACTGATCGAAGAATTGCTGGCCCAAAGTCAAGACTGGGACATCGCGGTTGTCGGCGAAGAAAACGTGGGAAACTACAACCGCATCAAGCTCCTCTACAAACTTTTAAGAGACGATGTCGAAGAATTCTTCCTGAACGACGAAACCTGGTACCACTCCCGAGGCGTCAAAACGATCCTGGGGGTCAGGGCCGAACGCGTGGACACAGAAAACCGCCGTGTGATCCTTTCCAACGGCCAAAACCTGGACTACGACGCCTGTGTTTTAGCCACGGGCAGCCGTCCCTTTGTGCCGCAGGTACCGGGACTTGAACTTGAAGGGGTCGGCGTTCTGCGCAACCTGGACGACGTCGCCCGGGTCAAAAAATGGTTGGCGGGACGGACCGACGTGATGGTCGTCGGCGGCGGACTTTTGGGGCTGGAACTGGCGCTGATTCTTAAATCCCTGGGCAAGCGGATCACCGTTTCCCAC
>JABEVL010000323.1 GCA_013043995.1 Spirochaetales bacterium
CGAAGAGCTTGAGGAAACCCGTCGCGTCGTGGTGGTCGTAGCTTGATTTGCCGAAGCTGGCCAGGTCTTCGCTGTAGAGCGAGTAGGGACTTTGACGGCCGGCGATCAGGATGTTGCCCTTGTAAAGGACGAGGCGGACGTCGCCCGAAAGGTAGCGGCTCGAGCTTTCAAAAAACGCGTCGAGGCTCACGCGGAAGGCGGTGAACCATTTGCCCGTGTAGACCAGGCGCGAGTAGTCCAGCGCGAGTTTCTTTTTGGCTTCGAGGGTTTCTCCGTCCAGGCAGAGCATTTCGAGCTCGCGCAGGGCCGTGAAGAGAATCGTCCCCGCCGGAGTTTCGTAGACGCCGCGGCTTTTCATGCCGACCGTGCGGGTTTCAACAAGATCGGAACGCCCGATGCCGTTTTCGGCCCCGAGTTTGTTCAGCAGGTCCAGAAGTTCGACGCCGCCGAGTCTTTTGCCGTCGACGGCGACAGGGAAGCCTTTTTCAAAGCTGACCGTGACCTCGGTTTCCTTGTCGGGCGCGTCCTTGGGGCTCTTGGTGAGTTGGAACATCGGTTCGAGTGGGCGGGTCCAGGGGTTTTCCAGTTCGGCCCCTTCGTGGCTCATGTGCCAGATGTTCCAGTCGCGGCTGTAGATGTTGGCTTTGGAAATTTTGCCCAGGGGGATGTTGTGCTTTTGGGCGTACTCGATCGCTTCTTCGCGGCTGGTGATGTCCCACTCGCGCCAGGGGGCGATGATGCCCAGTTGGGGGGCCAGGGCGCGGTAGGTCATTTCAAACCTGACCTGATCGTTGCCCTTGCCGGTGCAACCGTGGGCGACGGCGTCGCACCCTTCCTGAAGCGCGTACTTCACCTGGTACATGGCGGTGATGGGACGGGCAATCGAGGTCCCCAGAAGGTACTTGCCTTCGTAGATCGCGCCGGCCCGGAGCAGGGGGAAAAGGTAGTCGCGGGCAAACTCTTCTTGGGCGTCGACGATAAAAAGTTTGGAGGCGCCCGAGGCCTCACCTTTTTTCTTGACCTCGTCCCAGTCTTCTTTTTGTCCGACGTTGACCGAGACTCCGATGATTTCGGCGCCGCCGTAGTTCTCTTTTAGCCAGGGGATGATGATGCTGGTGTCCAACCCGCCCGAATAGGCCAGACAGATTTTTTTGTAGGTCTTTTTCACGTGATACTCCTCTTTATGGACTCGAAAGGTTTAAAGACAAAATTCATGGGACGGATCCCAGGGTTGAAAGAACCACAGAGAGCAGTTCGGTTCCGTGCTTGAGTTCGCTGGGAGAAACCGTCAGCGGAGGAGCCAGCCGCAGGACGTTCGTCCCGGCGCGCAGGATCAGGAGACCGTGCCTTTGAGCGGCGTCGATGACCCTGCTCAACGTGGAGTTGTCGCCTGAGTTCAGGTTCAGGGCCAGCCCGCGAAGCAAACCCATGCCCTTGACCTCGCGGACCAACGGCGTGCGGGCCCGGATTCCTTCGAGGAGATCGCCGAAGAGTTTCCCTTTGTCCTGAACGCTTTTCAGGAATTTTTCGTTGAGAATGACGTCGAGCATCCTGTTGGCGACGGCGCTCGTGACAGGACCGCCGCCAAAGGTCGTGCCGTGGTCGCCGACGTGGACGATCGAGTTGACCTTGGCGGGGATCAGGGTCGCCGAAAGCGGAAGTCCGCCGGCGAGGGGTTTGGCGAGGGTGACGATGTCGGGGCTGAGACCCAGCTGCTCGCTGGCAAAAAAGGTGCCCGTGCGTCCCATGCCGCACTGGATTTCATCGGCGACGATGAGGATGTCGTAACGGTGGCACAGGTCCTGAAGCTTGGCGGCAAAAGCAGGACTGATGCGGTCAAGCCCTCCTTCACCCTGGAGGGGCTCCAGAAAAACGGCGGCGTAGCCTTCGTTGAGGCGGTCCAGCGCGGCGAGGTCGTTGTAGGGCGCCGTTTCCACACCCGGCAAGAGCGGATGGTAGGGCTTTTGGTACTTTTCAGTGGGCGTGAGCGAAAGGGAACCCAGCGTCCGGCCGTGAAAAGCTCCGGTAAACGACAGGAGTTTGTGGTGACCCTCGCCCTTGGTCCTCAGGGCGTAAACGCGCGCGTACTTGATGGCGGCCTCGTTGGCCTCGGTGCCCGAGTTGCCCAGATGAACCGCCGAAAACCCCCGGCCGCCCAATCTGTCCCCGGTGGTGACCAGGCGGTTGGCCAGCTCAAGTGCCGGCTCGGTCGTGAAGAGGTTGGAAACGTGGGTGAGTTTTTTCATCTGGCGCGCGGCGATGCGGGCCAGGTCGCGCCTGCCGTGTCCAAGGGCTGTCACGGCGATCCCCGAAGAAAAATCGAGGTAGCGTTTTCCCTCGCGGTCCCAAACCCAGGAACCCTTGCCGTGATCCAGGACAAGGAATTCATCAGCATAGTTTTTGGGAAACGGAGGATTGCGGACGAAGGCGTCTTTCATAAGGACCTCCTTGGGTCGATGATGGTTCAGTCGAGGTCTTCCTCTATGGTGGTGCCCGAACGGCCTTCCAAAAGAAGGGTCAGGTCACCCCCCGAAGTGTAGCCGCCGATGACGACTTTCTTGCACCCCGAGGCGACGGCTTCGAGGGCGTTTCTGACCTTGGGCACCATCCCCCCGGCGATCACCCCCGACTGGATTTCCTGCACGATTTTTTCCTCGTCAAGGCGCGGCAGGACGTTGCCGTTTTTCAGTACGCCCCGGATGTCTGAAATGTAGACCAGGGTGTCGGCTTCGAGGGCCACGGCCAGCGCC
>JABEVL010000030.1 GCA_013043995.1 Spirochaetales bacterium
CATCTGCTTCGGATCGCCGAGGAACCCCGTCAGTTTTGCGAGTTTGACACGGCCGATTTTCACGAAGGCCGTCTGTTTTTTTACAAACCTGCCGACGTCATCGTTCTGAACCAGTCCCTCGAAGGCATGTCCGAAGCCAAACAAAAACAAGTCCTGGCCACTCTCACAGAAAACCTGGTTCCCAAGGGAACCCTCGTCGTGCGCGTTGACGTTGAACGCCAATTTCTCCCCGAGACGCTCCACAAGACGGGCGAAACAGTTTTTCAAAGAAATTGAGGATAATTTGACCAATACCCGCCCGCTCATCGTTCAAAGTGACCACAGCCTCTTGCTTGAGGTTCATCACCCCGCCTTTGCCGCTTGCCGCGACGAAATTGCCCCGTTTGCCGAGCTCGAGAAGTCTCCCGAACACGTTCACAGCTACCGCATGACGCCGCTTTCCCTGTGGAACGCCGCCTCCGCGGGTTGGACGACAGAAGCCGTTCTGGGGATTTTAACCGAACGTTCCCGCTACCCGGTACCCGAAAACGTGGTTTTTTATGTGAAGGACACCCTGGACCGCTGGGGGCAAATCCGCCTGGAACCTACGGACAGGGACGATGTTTTTTTTCTCGAAGTGGACTCCGATCGCCTGCGTGCTGAAATCGCCGCCCACAAAAAAATCGGTGCCTTATTAGGACGTCTGGACGGCCATTTAACCGTTCCTCTTTCGGCGCGCGGGACGCTCAAACAGGACCTTTTACGCCTGGGCTACCCGGTCCAGGACCTCGTTCCCCTTAGGCCCGGCGCCCCATTGTCCGTGGCTTTGCGCCCCACGACGTCGGAAGGAGAACCCTTTACGATCCGGGATTACCAGCACGATGCCGTCACGGCGCTCTTAGGCGACGGGCGCCCCGGCTTGGGCTATGGGACGATCGTTTTGCCCTGCGGTTCCGGAAAAACCATCGTGGGCCTGGAGATCCTTTCCCGCGTTAAGACCAACACACTGATTCTCACGACCAACGTCGCGGCTGTGCACCAGTGGATCGACGAGCTTCTGGACAAGACCGACCTGACGGCGGACCAGATCGGGGAATACACCGGCGAGCACAAGAACGTGAGGCCCGTGACCGTAGCCACCTACCAGGTGCTGGTCTGGCGAGAATCCAAAGAAGCTGACTACCCGCATTTTCACCTGTTTCGTGAACGCCCCTGGGGTCTGGTCATTTACGACGAGGTGCACATGCTCCCGGCGCCTGTTTTTCGGGTGACGGCCGAACTGCAGGCGGTCCTGCGGGTGGGACTCACGGCGACCCTGGTGCGCGAAGACGGTGCCGAGGCCGACGTTTTTTCGTTGGTGGGACCCAAACGCTTTGACGTCCCCTGGAAAGTGCTGGAAGCCAAGGGGTGGATCGCCAAGGCTTTCTGCACCGAAATTCGCATCGACCTTCCTTCCCACCTCCACCTTCCCTACGCGGTGGCCGGTCAGAGAGAAAAATTTCGCCTGGCCAGCGAAAACCCTCTCAAAATCGAAATCGTCCGCCAGCTGATCGAAAACCACAGGGAAGACGCGATCCTGGTGATCGGCCAATACTTGGACCAGCTTCAGGAAATCTCGCGCCTGCTCAAGGCGCCCCTGATCACGGGTTCGACGCCCAACCCCCGCAGGGAGGAGCTTTACGCAGATTTCCGTGCGGGAAAACTGAGGGTTTTGGTGGTTTCCAAGGTAGCGAACTTTGCCATCAACCTTCCCGACGCCTCGATGGCCATCCAAGTGTCGGGAAGCTTCGGTTCCCGGCAGGAAGAGGCCCAGCGTTTAGGAAGGATCTTGCGGCCTAAAGAACGGAACTCATGGTTCTACAGCCTGGTCAGCCGTTCCACAGTCGAAGAAGATTTTTCAGCCCACCGGCAGAAGTTTTTAACCGAGCAGGGCTACAAGTACACCATCGAGCTTTGGGACGAACCCCTGGATACTCCCGAAAACCACCTAGCCCAGATAGGGAGCTAAAGCGTCTGAGAGTTCTTTGTACGTCCGCGTCACCGGAATCTGAGGAAACTCGGCGGTGATGCTTTCGGGAGGCCGAAAGAAAAAACCCGCGTCGGCTTCAAGCAGCATCCCGGTGTCGTTGTAGCTGTCCCCGGCGGCGTAGACCTTTAGGCCCATGGAATGAAAGGCCTGGACGGCGATTTTTTTTCCGTTTTTTTGCCGCAGCCTGTAGCCCGTGACGGCCCCGCTGGAATCAACCTCTAAGGTGTTGCAGAAAATTGTCGGCTGGCCCAGCTTTTCCATCAAGGGGCCGGCGAACTGGGTGAAGGTGTCCGAAAGGATCACGACCTGAGTTTGGGAACGCAGGCGGTCAAGAAAGCTTTTGGCCCCTTCCATCGGTTCCATCTTGCGGATCACCTCTTGAATGTCCTTCAGTTTCAGCCCGTGCTGGGCCAGCAGGGCCAACCTCTGCTGCATCAGAACGTCGTAGTCAGGCACGTCCCGCGTCGTCAGTTTGAACTCGGGGATTTTGGTGATCTGAGCGAACTCGATCCAAATTTCAGGAACGAGGACGCCTTCAAGGTCAAGAGTGATGACGTTCAGCATAGATACTCCTTGCGGTGGGGCCAGACTACCCAGAAACAGGGCTTTTGACAACACGCGCCGACGGAAGGATAATACGAATATGACCCGCGACCTGACCCGGATCGTTTTTCTTATTTTCGCCCTCGTATTTTTTGCAACGGGTTTATTGATCCCCGTTTGGATTTTGTCGGCGGGCAACGTCGGCTTTTTGG
>JABEVL010000324.1 GCA_013043995.1 Spirochaetales bacterium
AAGGGGAGGGAAACCTGGAGTCTGAAAGATTCAGCTTCCAGAAAGCTTGAGATCGTGCGTTCAGCAACGTGGACGGCCCCCGCTTGCGGGGTTCCCGGCAACAGGAGGACGAACTCGTCGCCGCCAAAACGCGCCGCCACGTCCACGGAACGCACCAAGTTCTGCAAAAGGCGACCTGTTTCCTTGAGGATCTGATCCCCGACCATGTGGCCGAAGGTGTCATTGAAGTCATTGAAATGATCAAGATCGATGAAAAGTACGGCCAGTGGAAAGGCTTCGGGGTGGGGCTGGCGGCTCAGGTGCAAAAGTTCGTCTTCGAGCTTTTGGAACAGGTAGGTCCGGTTATAAAGGCCCGTCAAAGGATCGAGGTGACTTTTTTCGAGCAATTGCCGGTTGGTTTCTTCCAAACGTTCGGTGGCCGTCTGCAGCTTCTGGGTTTGACTGAGTCGTTCCAGAACAAGCCGCACCTGACGTGCCGCGAGAAAAAGCACGTCTCGGGCGTTGTGCAGGGTCTCGGAGAGGAGCTCCCGCGTGGCGAAAAAGAACTGAAGTGGACGTCCCGCCTCGGCGGTAAGGGTCAAACTGAGGGCCTTGGCTAGGTCAGCAGGCCTGGGCATCGCCGCCTCGGGACCCAGAAAGACTTCTGAGGAAACGCTCAGCGAGGAAAGAAAGCGGAGCAGCTGGGCGGCCTGGGGGTCGCCGTTTTCGGGTAAGCCCCTTTGAAAAAAGACTTCTCCCGAGTCGGCGTCCAGAAGGATGAAAATATCCACAGAAAAATTGGCCTTGACGAGGATGTGGGCCTGATCGAGGATCATTTCTGCCGAGGCGGCCTGCACGGTCATGCTTTGAAGGGTCGTCAGGAAATCGAGCTGCTGAATCCTTTGATGGAGTTCAAGTACAGTTCTTGAAACCTGAACAGCCTCGTGAACAAGGACAAAATCTGGACGTTTGCGCCGGCGTTTGAAAAGGGGCCCTGCGGAAACAAGCTCGGCAAACGGGCGGTCCAGGTAGTCGCGCCACAGGGTTAAACGGGCTCGGAATGCGGCTTGCTGGGCCTTAAGGTGCAAGGCCTGGCAGGAGTTCAGGTCATTTCTCCTGCAGCAGGCCAGGGCGTGCTCCCAGTAAAAAAAGGGAGCAAGGTACTGGACTAAAGAAGACTCGGCCCGAGTTTCGGCGTTGATAAAGTGCATTTCTGCCTGGGTGGGGTTTTCTTCAAGAAGTGCCTGGTAGGCCTGGAGGAGCTCCCACACCAGGTCTTCTTCGATCAGGTTTTGTCGACGTGTTTCGTGCCGGCGGTCTTCTTTGAGTTTTTTGAGTTGAAGGATCTTTTGGGAAAACTCACGTGCGCTCGCTGTGGGGTAGACCGCCAGGGCGAGAAGACCCTGGAGGCCGAATTGCGTGTGGTAGGGCAGGTTGGCGATGCCCGAAGCTTGAAGAAGTTTGAGCAGGTCCTCAAGCAGAAAGGCCGCCTGGTCGAAATGACGGCCAAAAAGGTAGTTGATCGCGATGTTGGCCACGGCCATGGCCGTTTCGTGAAAATCCCTCGCCTGAAAGGCCGATCTGAAAGCCTTGTAGAAAAAAACTTCAGCGAGCTGGGCCTCGCCCGACTGGTAGCAAAGGTAGCCGAAGCCGTTCTGTATCTGCGCCAGAGTCTGCTGGTTGCCCAGACGCCGAAAAAGACGTTCGGCTTTTCGATAGTAGACCTTGGCAGTGGCGTAATCGTTCCTGTAGATGCACAAAAGCCCCTGGGCATGAAGGGTGGCGGCCGCCCGGATCTGGTTTCCGGAACGTAGGCGCCAGGCCCGGTCCAGGTAATCCTGCATCAGGAGGGCGTCGACCTGAGGGTCAAAGCGGTCGGGCCTGATCAGCCAGTAGGAAAGGTTGTTTTCCCAGCCAAGTTCCTGCATCAATTTGAGAACAAGAAGGTAACTGCGTTTCCATTCGTCCTGGGGGAGGGTGTTTTCCTTGTCGTCGATTTCAAGCGAGGCGGCCAGGGTTTGCAGGATCAGGTGCTTGTCCTGGGACTGGAGGGCGAGCTGGTGGGCCAGGGCCGCCGCCGCCCGGGCGTCGGTGGTGCTGCTCTTGTGAAAGTAGCTTTGGGAGATTCTCAGGGCAAAAAATGCTCTTTCGGCGTCCGTCCCCGGAGCCGTCGTCAGCAGGCGGTGGTAGAGAACAAGGGCCTTGTCATGCTGAGCTTTCCAGAAGGCGAGTTCAGCCTGGAGGCGGTCGATTTGAAACTTGCGCTGGGGTGTGAGGTTCAGGGAACGTCGGTTTTCGAGAAACGGCAGGAGATCCTGAGCGTCTTCGAGGGCCTGCCAGTCCAGGGCCTGTTCAACCCAGTGGACCAATTCGTCAAAATTCAGTTCAAAAGAGGGTAGGGGCTGGGGGGAAACCCGATCGAGCCAGGGCCCTGACAAGGACTCGGAACAAGCCAGCAGGCGGTTGAGCAGGTCCTTCTTGCAGGAGTCCAGGGTTTCCCAGACGGTTTGATCGGTTTCAAAGACGCACAAAACAGGCACGGGCGGACTCGTTTCGAGGCAGTACGTCAGCCAGCTCAACGTTGAGAATGGGAGTCTTTCGGGTTCATGAAACCACAAAACCTCAGGAGAATCGTTTTTCAAAGCTGACAATAGGGAGCACAGGGAGTCTAAAATTTTGCCCCGGTGGTAGTCCTTTTCCTGGTAGGGGATGGGTTCCAAAACGGGGACGGGCTCGTCCGAGAATTCGCGCTTGAAGAGTCCCCGTAGGGGACGATAGATTCCCTGGGCTGCGAGCAACCTCAACCGCTCACGACGTGAACGGTTCTGAAGGAGACTTTTTAGGCGGTCTTTGAGAGGCCACCAGGCCGGCAGAGGCCCCTGAGGAGGTTCGATCTTCTCAAGATTCTGCGAGGGCCAACGATCTTTCAGGCTTGAAAAAACCTGGGCCGGGAAAGGGGGCAAAAGCATCGAGTGGGGAGCTCCCGTGGTAGCAAGAGCCTGAAAACGCGCCAAAACGAGTTCGGCCACGTCGTTCCAAGCGTCAGAAACGGGCCTTTGGCCAAGATCCTGGTCCATAACTAATTCTCACCTTGGAATCGTTCATCCGTCAAGTAAGACTTCTTTGATCTGGACTTTCGGGTGTAAAAGGCCGATCTAAGCTGTATACTTTAGTCGAGGTACCCGTTTCATGACCCGTTCAAAACCGTCT
>JABEVL010000325.1 GCA_013043995.1 Spirochaetales bacterium
GGTTTGAGACTGAATAATCTTGATCAAATTGTCTGTAGGGTCGGGAACCATCGTCCTGAGGAGTTTCTTGGCGGTCTGTTTCACCTTTCTTTCTGGCCCGTACCACCCGATCGACGCATAAAAGACCGGTTCGAAACCGCGCGGATCGTGCATCAAGGCGAGGCTCTGGACCAAACCGAAGGCCAAGATCTCTTGAGCCTCGGCGTTTCGGGGGTCAGGAGCAAGATTCAGGTCGTTAAGGGATCGAACCAAATACGGAACGTCGTCCGTTGCGTGCATTTCCCCAAGAGCCATGGCCGCCTCGGCCTTCAAGAAGGGATGTTCTTTGACATTTTCATAAACCTGGAAAACTTCATCCGCAGCGGTCGTGGCGTTGAGCTGTCCTAATTGACGCACCAAAAGAGTCGCGAGCTTCACTTTCATGTCGACGTCTTTCAGACTGCCCGATTCGATCCCTCTCATCAGCAAGCTCGATAAGGCCTGAGTCAAAAGATCTGTAAAACCAGCATCGTGCAACTCTTGAATGTTCAGAAGGACGGCATATCGCATCTCGTCGTTGACGGAGTTTTGGTAGATCCTTTGCCAAACAGCCGTTTGCGGGTTGCCAAAAACGGCTGAAGACGACAAGACAAAGAGAAAGAATATTATTCCTGTTAGTTTCTTTTTCATGAATTCCTCATAGGTTTTTCGTTCGCGTGATCGATGTGTAGGTTATTTCCTGTTTTTCAGCGAGCTTTCCCCGGACTGAAAGCGTCACCGTGGCGGGGAGGTTTTGATCTGTGTAGCCGTATTCCCAGGTTCTCAGGAAAGGGACGAGGCTTTTCTTCTGAACCATACGGTTTCCTTGCCATGTGTAGGTCGTATTTTCGATGATGTTGCCCGAAGCGTCGCTGCCCTTTGTGGAAAGAATCTGCCCTTGAGGCGAAAATGTTGACGTAAAAACGTCCAGCAGGTTGTTGGCTCCGTCATAGACCTCGGTTTTGACGTTATGCCCCTGATCGTCCAGAAGGTACTCTGTACGAGCCTGAACCCCTGAGTCTCCTGTTTTTGCGATCCACTCCGTTTTCACCCCGTCCTTATTATACTGATAGACACTGCTCGACTGAGGAACCCCCTTGGCGTTCAGGAAAGTGTCCGTCAGGACGTTTCCCTGGGCGTCGTAGGTGAGGTCTTCGTACGAAACCAGCTCGTTGCTTTGTGTATTGAAGGTCGTAAGACGCCAGGCAGGGCCGAGGGACGCCCCCGTTTTCTTCTCGATCAATGTCCCATTGCCGTTATACGTCTCTTGCAAACGCACACGCCCCTCTGCATCGTACACGGTTTTTACCCACCCCGAGGGGTCACCGCTGGGGAAATAGGTTTTGATGAGAGTTGGAAGAGCCTCTGTATAACTCATCGTCTGCGCCGTACCTTGTTGTTTTTCGGATGCCTTCGCTCCGGGTGAAGATGCGCACGACACAATTAAAAAACTGGCTACCGCCAAAGCGGCCAAGTTTCGCATGTTGAACCTCCTGTCCACAGCAAGAGGATAGCGTTCGAACCGGATAAAGGCAATAAACCATTGACCCAAACTCCAACGCCTGCTAGCCTCAGCACGCACAAGCACTGCAAGAATCGGGGGGCACGTCGACGTTTTCCGAAACGCTTCTTCGCCATTCAACAAAACTTTCCTGGGCAAGCCTTGGTCTGCTCTTTCTTTTCACCTCGTGCAGCCCGCACCACGCACTCTTTGGAACTGAAGCCCAGCTTCAGGCAGCAGCACCCCTCGTCCGGGGTTGGGCTGAGCAAGCTTTTTGGGAAAATTCCGTCATCGAAAAACTCCCAAATGGACTTATTGCGCAAACAATCGAAGCCATCCTCCAAGATCCCCATAACACCCTCAAAACGGCAGTGCTTCTTTTCGCTCCGGAACCCCGCGACATCGAAAAATGGCAAAAAGCTTATCCTGAAATCCGCTGGGCCTGGCTGGACCTAGCGGGAGATTCTGCCAACATCCCCCACACCCTCAGGCTCACCCTAGACCGCCCTCAGGGTTGGCAAGACTTGGCCGAGGCTGCAGCACGACTGGCGAAAAGAAAAGGAATTACTTCTGCCGAAGCCCTGATCCTTACCGACACCGACCAGGCTCGACGATCGGCTCTTCTACGGGGTTGGAACAAATTTCATCCAGGAGCGCCTCTCGATTTCATTGAGGTTCCTCGGAATGAAACCAACCCTACAGCCGTTATGCGTCTCATTCCAGCCGGCTCACGCTGTCTTTTTCTCCTCTACGGACCCGGTGCGGCGGACCTCCCCCCCCTGCTCGATCCTCAAGTACTCCGCTTTGGAGTTTTTATTCCCGTCAAAGACCTTGACGGCTGGAGTGGCTCCGAGATACCCGATGGTCCTTCGGCCTACACTCAAATTCAGAAGGCACTCCAGGAGAGGCACGCAGAAACTCTTCCGCTGCCCTGGAAAACCGTTTTCTCAGCAAGGTAATTGTTTGACAAGGGAATAGGTGGCCTATATAATTCAATTTGCCCTGTATTTTTGCCCCCCGAGGAGTTGACCATGAAAGAAGCCAGACTTTTATGGGGTCTGACGATGCTTTTGGCCTGCTACGTTGCCCCTGTATGGGCCGACGAAGTTTCCCAACGGCTCGAGTCTATCACCATTGAAAATTTCGAAGATCCCAATCAACGCGTCTGGAATATAGACGGAAGGGAACACAAGGAACCCCGCGTTTGGCTTTTGCATGCGAGCAAGTTCGCAACAAAAGAAAACGGGATTCAATACCCCCGCATGACCTATGTACCTGCGTGGCCAGCCGCTCTTTTTGACACCAACCCGGACAAACTGCCCCTCAAAAGCTTAGGCATCGAAGGCAAGTTTGACCGCGAAGGTTACAATTACATTGAGCTGTATCCTGCCAATCCGAATGTGAAAGATTCCAATGGGATTCCCGAGCCGCAACCCATCAGGTTGCCTGGAATCGTGAAAAAAATTAACATCTGGGTCTGGGGCTCCGGCTACCGTTACACCCTAGAGGTTCACTTGCGTGATGCCAATGGGATTCCCTACGTGCTTAATCTAGGAAGTCTTGCCTTTGACGGATGGAGAAACTTAGAGGTTGACGTGCCAAGTTATATTCCCCAGGTACAGACCTACCTGCCCAGATACCAAGGATTGGTTCTCACAGAGTTTGTCATTAGAACAGATCCCA
>JABEVL010000031.1 GCA_013043995.1 Spirochaetales bacterium
GAAGTGGGGAAGGGGGTCATCCGGATGGGAAACTTTTTGGCGATCAACCCTGGCGGAGAACGCGAAGAACTTCCGGGCGAAAAAACGCGTGACCCGGCTTTCAATCTTCCGGCTCTTTGGATTGCCGAAGAAGACCGTGACCAGGCAGAACGCGCCGGCTACACGGTTGTCGACGCCCCGTCGATCATTGCGACGCACCTGACAGAAGTCATCAAAAAACACGCCTCAGAAATCCTGGGCCGTCAAGAGGTTCAAAGCCTTGTGGAAACCGTCAAGGCCGATTACCCTGCGGTGGTCGAAGAGACCCTCAAACTGTTTGGACTGGGTGAACTTCAAAAGGTTTTTCAGGGACTGTTGGCGGAGCAGGTTTCAATTCGCAACCTTGTCGTCATTTTGGAAACCCTGGCTGACTATGGCCCTGTGACAAAAGATGTGGGCTTTTTGATCGAAAAGGTCCGGCAAGCCCTTTCGCGTCAAATTTGCTTGCAATACGCCGACGATACCAAGACGTTGCGGGTTCTAACGCTTGACCCCGCCCTTGAACAAAAGATCATTGAGTCAAGGCACGACAGTGTGACAGGCCCTGTGGCGGCTTTGGAGCCCGAACTGATGCGGGCTTGGATTAACGCCGTCACCAATTCCTTTCGTTCGACGCAAAGTGCCGGACAACTTCCGATTTTGCTGACCAGCGAAGCGGCCAGGCCTCTGGTCAAAAACAGCACGCTCCGTGACATTCCTGATTTAACTGTTCTTTCGGTGCCTGAAATTGCCTCAGGTATCCGGGTTGAGTCCATTGGCGAAATTCAACTAGCGCCCGATACGCAGAGGAACTCGGCATGAGGTTTTTTCGCATCGGTTTTAGAGGAGTTTGACCAATCATGCACGAATATTTTACCGAAAGCGGTGAAACCTTTCAGGAAGCTCTCGAAAAAGTCAAAATGAAATACGGGCCTTCCGCCCAGATCGTCTCACACCGCACAGTTTCGTTGGGCGGATTTCTTGGGTTTTTCCAAAAGGACGGGGTTGAGGTTTCAGGCTATTTGAGGCACGACTGGGCGGCGCAAGAAAAGGCCAAACTCGAAGAAGAAAAAAAGAAGATTCTTGCCAATGTCGTGCAGAAAGCCCAGTCCGAGGAAAAGAAACTCGACCAATTCAAAGTCGTTTTGGATGAGATGAAGGCGCTCAAAAAACAGCTGGATGAGCTCCCAGAAAAAATGCCTCTCCCTGAGGTTGTGAAAGCTCAAAGCGAACACCCCGGTCTTGAACGCCTGCAGTCCCTGCTTGAAGACAACGATTTTTCACCTCCATTTATTCGCATGATTTTGGACCGCGTCAAACGCGAGTGCAGCATGTCTGACCTTGACAACGAAGCAGCCCTGGAACAAAAAGTTGCAGGTTGGATTGCCGAGGCGATCAGCATTTTTGAGGAAGGTTCTGGGCCGACCCCTCGTATTTTTATCCTTGTGGGACCGACAGGGGTTGGAAAAACAACAACGATAGCCAAATTGGCGGCGGTCTACGGCTTGGGTTTTGGCGGTCAAAAGCCGCACAAGCTCTCGCTGATTACAATTGATAATTACCGTATCGGCGCCAAGATTCAGATTGAGGCTTATGGGGACATCATGAAAATTCCCGTCAGCTGTGTCGAAAGCGTCGAATCCCTGCGTCAACGCATCGAACTCGACGCAGGCCTTGATATGATCTTGATTGACACCATAGGAAAGAGCCCCAAAGATTTTGTGAAGTTGGCCGAGATGCGGCAATTGCTGGAGGCCGCGGGCCGTTCCAGCGAGGTTCACCTTGCCGTCAGTGCCACCACAAAAACCAAAGACATCCGGGATATCTTTCAACAGTTTGAACCCTTCGGGTACCGCTCTTTGGTTTTTACAAAACTGGATGAAACTTCCGTCGTGGGGAATCTTATTTCCCTCGCCTGGGAAAGAAATAAGCCTGTTTCGTTTATCACCGACGGACAGAGTGTTCCCCAGCATATTCAAAGGGCTTCAACAGGTCTCCTTCTGGAGCGTCTTGTGGGATTTCATCCCGACAACCTCAAAACTGTGAAAAAGGAAAAATAATGGCAGATCAAGCTGAAAAACTTCGTGAACTTGTCAAGGCCCTCAACCCCGAGACTCCCACTTCGGCTCCCAAACCCGAAGGAAAGAAAAAAACCAGGGTGGTCACGATCACGTCGGGAAAAGGCGGGGTCGGCAAAACCAATATGTCGGTCAACCTTGCCATCGCTTATGCCCGGATGGGGAAAAAAGTCATTCTTCTGGACGCTGACCTGGGCTTAGCTAATGTGAACGTCGTTTTGGGCGTCATTCCTAAGTACACGCTTTATCACATGATTCGTCAACAAAAGACGATGAGGGAAATTCTGACGCCTACCGATTACGGCATTCAGTTTGTCGCGGGCGCCTCGGGTTTTACCAAGATCGCGAACATGAGCGACTCCGAACGGGCGGCCTTTATCCAGGAACTTTCGACACTTTCAGAGGCTGACATTCTGATTGTGGATACTTCTGCGGGTGTCACTAAAAACGTCTTGGACTTCGTTGCGGCGGCGGATGACACCCTGATCATCACGACTCCCGAGCCTACGGCCATCACAGATGCATACGGCATCATCAAAATCATCGCCACGGAGTTCAGCGTTGCTGATATGGGTCTCAAACTCATCGTCAACCGGGTTCAGTCCGTTGTCGAAGGGAAGCGGGTGGCGGAACGCGTGATCAATATTGCCAGCCAGTTTTTGAACGTTAAGGTGGATTATCTTGGGTTTGTTTACGAGGATCCCATCGTCCAAAGCTCCGTTCTTCGGCAGCGCCCCTTCTTAATTCAAGATCCCAAAAGCAGGGCCAGCCAGTGCCTGATGAACATCGTGAACCGTATGGAAAAAGTAGATTTTCGCGAGGGAAGGGGGATTCATGGGTTTCTTGACCGACTTTTGGGACGTTCGGTATGAGAGGCTTGTCTTGACCGGATGTCGGTTCCTCTTTTAAGCTGAAGGATGAGGGAGAGGGGGATTTCAGAATGTCGTGGAAAGTAGCAGGAGGCGTCGCCGCTGGGGCGTTCCTGCTTTCGATGATCAGTGCAGGTGTAGGCGGCTCTCCCTTCCTCGAAATGTTCCTGAGGGCTCTTTTCTGGGGGGCCCTGGCATTGGGGAGTTCATTGGGGATCGAGTTCCTTTTGCGAAGAACGCTCCCTGAGCTTTTTGTCCTGCCTGAAGCCAAGAGTCAGGAGTTTGGGCAGTTTTCGAATGAAACCGGTACCAGGGTGGACATTACCTTGGACCCGGAGCAGCCCTTTGCGCAGGGTGAGGCGCCGGAGCCCTCCGAGGGTGAGGGTGGGAGCTTCCCGTCCCGGCCGATTTCGATGGCAAGCTCGTCCACGCCAGCAGAGGCTATGCTGCAGGCGGCTGACTCGGGGGAAGAACTTCCTGAAATCGGTTCTTTTCTGGAGTCCTTTCGTCCACAGGCCATTTTGGACGGCGAGCTGGAGGATGGCGGGGCGCCGACGGCGTCGGGGTCCAGTTCAACATCCTGGAGTTCAGGAGATTCGAGGACGCCGACGGGGGACGTGATTCTCGATGGGCAGGCGCATGATCCAACGGTTTTGGCGAAGGCCGTGCAAACCGTCTTAAAAAAAGGCCAATAAGGAAAGAGGATGTCGGAAAACGTCTTGGAAGAACACTCGGAAGCTCAGGCTTGGTTAGAATACAAAAAGACTCGTAATCCGAAGCTTCGCGATTCCTTTATCCGTCAGTACGCACCCCTCGTGCGCTACGTGGCAGGTAAGGTTGCTATGGGCCTTCCTCAGAATGTCGATTACGACGATCTGGTCGGTTTTGGCGTCTTTGGACTGATCGACGCCATCGACAAGTTTGACCCTGAAAAACACGTCAAGTTCAAAACCTATGCCGTCACCAGAATTCGGGGAGCCATTTTCGACGAACTCAGGGCGATCGATTGGGTGCCGCGTTCTGTCAGGCAAAAGTCTCGGGAGGTCGAAGAGGCGATCGTCAATCTTGAGTCGCGTTTGGGCCGCCAGGTCAGCGACCAGGAAATTGCAGGTGAATTGGGCATGAGCGAAGAAGACTTTAACGACACCATGCTCAAAATCAGCGGCACCTCGATGCTATCTCTCAACGACGTTTGGTACACCGGGGACGAAAACGACAAGGTCTCGATTGTCGAAAGCATCGAATCTCCCCAAACGTTGAACCCCGATAACATCGTGGAACGCGAGGTGGTGCGAAAGGTCATCATCGAAGCGTTGCAAGAGCTGCCAGAAAAGGAAAAAAAAGTTCTTATCTTGTACTATTACGAGGATTTGACTCTAAAAGAGATCGGCAAGGTTCTGGAAGTCACCGAGTCACGGATCAGCCAACTCCATACAAAAGCCATCCTGCGCTTGAGAGCCCGTTTGATGAATGCCCGGAAGGGCATCTTTTAGGACGACCTGAGGGTCGAAAGGAGGGATTTTTGTTCACCCTCGAACAACTCAAAGATTATATGCGCCAGAGGGCGGAAGAAGACCGTGCGCTCCGCTCGGTCACCGTGACGGGGGGAACTCTGGAAGAGGCCTTGGAAAGCGCTTGCCAGGAGCTCGACATCCCTCTCAAGCGTCTGGAATTTGACGTCCTTCAAAAGGGCTCACCGGGCAACTTGGGTTTCGGCAAACGCCCTTGGACGGTGCTGGCTTTTGAAGCGAAGTCCAAAGCCGCCTTGCAAGGGACAGAGAAGGCCGATTTCCTGCCGGAACTCGATGCCCAGCAGCAACTGGTCGAAGAGAACGAAGATGGCCACGTTTGGGTGAGACTTTGGCACGATGGCGCCTACCTCAAGGTGACCAAACCCAAGGGCAACGGCAAGGCGGCCACCGAAGAAGATGCCTTGAGCATCCTGCACCAACGGAACGTTCGCGATATTAACCGTCAGGTGGTCAAAGGGGCCCTCAAACTCGTCACGGGAACCTACGGCAAGGTGGGAGAATACACGCACAACCCGGCCAACGATACACTCATGTCGGTAGAAGTGGACGATCAAGAAATGCGGGCCTCGGTCATCCTCACTCCTCCTGGACCCAACGGGGCCGACATCTCCGCCGAGGAAATCGAACATTTTCTCAAGAATAACGGCGTTGTTCACGGTGTTTTGTCCCTCGAAATCGAAAAGCTGGTGGACCAACCCGAGTACAATAAAAAAATCACCGTGGCGGCGGGGACAAAACCCCTTCCAGGACAGGACGCCAAGATCATTTACAACTTCGATACAACCTTACGTATCAAACCCAAGGAAATTGAGGGACGAGTCGATTTCAAGGAACTCAACACGATCAAGAACGTCCTTAAAAATGAGGAACTTGCCCGCAAGGAACCCGCGCAGAGGGGCGTCGCCGGAAGAACCGTTACAGGCAGGAGTTTGCCGACACGTGACGGCCGCGATGTGCAGTTTCAGCTGGGGAATAACGTCGCCTTGTCCAAGGACGGGCTTCGCGTCCTCTCAACCTCGGATGGTCAGGTGATGCTGCTTCAGGACCACATCACCGTGGAAACGGTCATGATCATCCCAGGGAACGTCAATAATTCCGTCGGCAACATCAATTTCCTTGGGAGCGTGATCGTCAAAGGCAGCGTGGATGACGGCTTTACTGTCAAGGCCGTTGGAAATATTGAGGTCATGGGCAACGTCGGAAAGGCCTTTCTTGAGACCCACGCCGATATCGTCGTCCACCAGGGCATCAACGGAGGGGGGGAGGGGAGCGTGACGGCAGGGCAAAGTCTTTGGTCCAAGTTTATTCAGAATGCCAAGGTCGAAGCAGGATCCTACGTCATCGTTTCGGACGGCATCCTTCACTCACGGGTCGTTGCCGGTAAAAAGATCCTCTGCAAAGGTAAGAGGGCCAAGATCGTAGGCGGTTATCTTCGGGCTTCCGAAGAAATCAACGCCTCGAGTTTAGGGGGCATCGGTTCCGACGAGACCGTCCTGGAAGTGGGCTTTGATCCGAAGTTGAAAGAAGAACTGGACGATCTCGTGAGCCAGAACGAGGCCCTGGAAAAGGCTTTCAACCAGCACAACCTGAACCTTCAGTCCCTGATGAAACAAGAAAGGATCGTCAAAACCCTTCCCCCTGAAAAATTGGCTCAGAAAAAAGAGGTTTTGTCTAAATACAACGAAACCAAAGCCAAGCTGGAACAGCTGAAAACAATCCTTGAAAAAAAACAAGGCGAGTTGGAAGCTCTCAGATTTTCCGGCAAAATCTCTTCTTCTGGGGCGATCTATCCTGGAACCCGGCTCATCATCAAGGACATTACCTATGATGTGATTCGTGAATCCAGCGCCCAAACGTTCATCCGTGACGGGAATATCATCCGTGCCGTGAAGTACGAAGAGATTGAAGAAGACGAAATCGTGAGGAGACCCTGATGATTCGTCCCGTTGACCTTCAAGCCATCTACATGAATCTCGACAAGGTGGGAAAGGAGCTTTCCCTGACGAGGACTCACGTGACCAACCAGCAGTCTCTCGAAGCGGCTAAGTTGCTCAAACTCCACGATCAAGAACAGAACGCGGTCAACACCGCTCAGGAGAGCGAAGAGGCGGGGGCTGAAGGAAACAAGGTCAAAACAGACTCAGAAAGCGGTGAGCAGGCAGGAAAGCACCGCCAGCCTCAAGCAAAACAAGAACCTGAGCAAGAGGTAAAACCCAAAGACGCCGCTTGGACGGACCCTAAACTGGGTCATCACGTGGATATCTCGGGTTAAGCTGTGAGTTTTGCCGTCCTTCTAGGTTTAAACCTGATCGTTTGGACTGTTTTCTACCTTGTTTTTAGGGCTCAGCTGCGTAAAAGCATGGGTTCTGCAGAACTTCTGAAAGAAATTCGGATCGAAATTGACCAGCTGGTAAAGGAACTCAATCTCACAGCAGAGCGCAATATCGGCGTGCTTGAGGAAAGGCTAGGAAGACTGGATGTGCTTTTAAAAAAGGCCGACCAGCGGCTGACACTTTTGGCAAAGGAAGATGATAAACGTTCAACACCGCTGATCTACACACGCCCCAAAACTGTGGTTCCTGAAAAGCCCGAATTTGAAAAAGAGACCGGACCCTTGGGGGTTGCTTTGGTGACTCAAAAGGGATCGGCCCGAGAGGAACTTCATGTCGTTCCCCCTGCTGGGAGCCAAGAAACCCCTGCCGAACCTTCAGAGCAAACCCTGCGCCAGCGCGTGTTGAACCTCCGTGCGCAAGGATTTTCGGCCGAAGAAATTGCTCAACAAACCCAAGCTGCCCTGGCCGAAGTGGAACTTATTCTGTCGCTTTACCCGCTCCGAGCTTAAGGACTTTCGACTAAAACGATGAGGCTTCGGCTGGGCACGCTGAGGCTGCTTTCGGCCAGGGGGGCTTCTGACTCTTCCCAAAACCCGGGGTCGGCCGACGTGTCGATAACCTTGCGCCAGTTGAAACCCAAGGGGGGCGAGGGGACCTCAAAGGGTACAGACTCCCAGTAAAAGTTGAACAAAAAACAAATATTGTTGTCATCACGTACCGCCCCTGTTTCATGGCGGCTCCCTGCAAAAAGAACGGTTAAACACCGGGCGTGCGGGCCCCAGTCCGGCCATTCACCGTGGGTGCCGCTCCAGACCACGTCTGCC
>JABEVL010000326.1 GCA_013043995.1 Spirochaetales bacterium
GACGTGGACATCGCCCAGTACGACCACGAAGACGGGCTTTACCTCCAACGCTTGGCCGAGGGGCTCGCTCAGCTTGAAAAAATTGCCTTTCAAAAGAACGGCCGCCTTCCCGACCTCGTGCTCGTCGTCGATGGCTCCGACCCCTACGAAGGCGATGAGCTCCCCTCTACCTCGACCCTGCGTCTGACTCTTCAGCAGATGTTGGAACGCGATCTGCTTCTTTACAACTTTTTTCAGGATAGGAGCATCCCTTCGGCCTGGGTCAACGCCGGGGGCTACGGCGAAAAGGTCTGGCAGGTCTACGTTCAATTCTTGGAGAAAATCCTCCCGGAACGTTGCGCCGCAACCCAGCCCTACTAAAAGGGGGAAAAAATAATCAAGCAAACACACCCTTAGGGCCTTTCAGCAACGCCCGTGTTCCCTTGCCCGTGTTCTCGAGGCGGAAAGCCAGGCCTGCCAGGGCCGACCACTGGCGGCAAAGCAAAAGGCCGAATCCTGAACCTTTTTCACCGGCCGTGCCCGGGCTTGAAATCGGGTGCAGGTTGTCTTCGAGCTGATCCAGAACGTGCTGGGGAATGCCTCCGGCTTCGTCTTCGATGACGAGAACGACCTTGTCGCCTTCCGGAAAGGACTCGAAGGTAATTTTTTGACCACTTTTTGAAAATTTTAAGGCGTTCGAAACGAGATTTCGCACGATGGTTTGAACAGCCCTCGGGTCACTACAAAGAACGGCCTCGGCCTTCAGGTTGCCCACAAGCTTCACGCCCTTTTTGTCGGCAGCCAACTTCATCAAGTCGCAGACCTGCTCGACAGTTTCACGCAGTCTTAAAGGCTGGGAAGTAAATTCCAAAGCACCTGTCGCCAGGTTTCTCCACTCCAAAAGACTTTCCACGAGACTTCGGGCCTGACGGGCGCTCGAGCGAAAAAGCTGGATGTAAGCGTCAAAGTCTTCGGGGTCATGGCAGGCTTCGTGGGCCAAGGTGTCAAAATATTCTTCGTAGCTCCCCAGGGGACCGCGAAGATCGTGGCCGACGATCTTGAGAATTTGGCTGTTGGCAGCGTTCAGGGTCTGCAAGTCTAAATTTCGCCGCGTCAAAACAAGGTAGACAAAACCCAGGTTGTTGAAAAATATGGTGAAGATGATGAAGTACAGGAATGAGGTGGAAGCCCAGCCGTTCGAAAGCAAGGATTCCGGCCTTTGTAAAAACGCCAAGACTCCTCGGGAAAAAAAGAGAAGGCCAGAAATCACGTAGACCCAACGAAAACGCAGAAAAAGACGCCGCAACGTCAACTCGGTCCCATCAGGAACTTGAGGGAAAGCGGCAACCAGGTAGAGTGCGGCGATTCCCAGGGCAAAAAAAGCCGTTCTTACCCAAATCACAGGCCACACAAAGGTGAACAGAAAAAAAATCAGAGCCAACGGTGAAGCGACCAGCCCCACGAACACGCGAGAAAGGTTGAGGCCCCAGAAGGCAAAGCTGGCCTGACTATAGGTGACAAAGGCGAGAAAGAGTACCACGTTGGCGGCGAAAATCAGCAAGGGCCAGGGAACAAACATCCGGGTCAAAAGGAGCAAGAGACCGACAAAGGCCAGAAGGTTCCCTGCATTCAGCCATAGAAGGGCGGGCTCGGCGGCATACTGCCTGCGAAAAAGCGAAAGAACAAGGGTAAGCGAGAACGTCTCGAGTGTCAGCACAAGGTAGAGGGTCAGAGCGTTCATTTAGATAATATAGGCAGTTGAACGCAGGTGTTCAACTGCCTCCAGAATCACTCGCGAATATTGAGATTTAAAACAGGTTCGATCCGGTAGGACCTTCCCGGACGCAATTCCCAGCGTCTTTCCACGCTGAGGCCGCCGCTCACGATCCGAATTGTATGAAGTCCTGGTGCGATCTGAAACCTGTTCCCCTCGTGGCGGGGAACGATCTGCCCGTCGACAAAGCATTCGATCCGCCGGTTGGCATCGCCGACGTAGGGGTTGCGGTTGGCGTCCGAAAGGACAATTTCCAGGGTCGCGTGCTCTGGCCGCAAGTCGGCCCTCAGGGACCAATCCCTGTCCACGTCCACGTCCCTTTGCCATTCCTGGTAGCCATTTTTGAAAACCCGTATCCGATGCCGCCCTGGTGAAAGCATCACGCCGTCGGGCGACTCACCTTCGACAGGGCGCCCGTCAATGAAGATCTGCACGCCGTTAACGTTGGCGCCGATGCGCAGACGAAACATCGGCGGCGGAGCGGGCGGAGCGATCGGTTGCTGGGCCCCCACCGACTGAAAAATGATCGGGACCGTCATGTTGCCGTTCACGTAGATCGAGTTGATCCAGTCGGCGTAACCCGGCGCCGTCGCGCGGACGAGGTGTGAACCCGCACTCAAGCGCATCGAAAAGTCGGTCGTGTTGACGTAGTTGCCGTCGATATAAACTGGGGCGCTGTTCACGTTCGAGGTAAAGTGCACCACGAACGGGCCGCCCGAAGCCCCGCCGTAGGGCGAAGGCGCCAGGGCTCCGGCTTGAGCAAAGAGCTGGGCCGTGCCCAGGCCCACCAGCAAACAAAACGCCGAAAAAATTGATTTCATGATTCCTCCGTGTCAGCTTTTACTGCCGCTTCCAAACTCAGCACGCTACTTGGCCAACGCACCGAAAATCGGAGTACCAGCAACCAAGCTCTTAAATGGCGTACTCGTCGCCGATGGGCCCTGGGGAACCGCCCTTTGGTCGGGCACGATCTGGTAGCACGCACCCGAGCTTCCTGTGGGGGTGTAATACAAAAACAGGTTGACCCGAGCGACGCTCGCGCTGGTCAAGGTGGTATCCTGGGGAAGCTGGAACGTCGACAGCAGGGATCCGTTGGGGCCTGACACCGTTTGCACGCAGTAGATCGTCAGGTTGGGGTTGGACGCGGCCGAGGTGGACGAGGTCAGGCTTCCCGTGGGGGCGTTCAGGTAGACCTCGGCGGCTCCCATGTAGCGGAACTGGGTCCCCGAAGGCAGCAAGGTTCCAAAAGCCGCGTAGAGTCCGTTCAAATCGTTGCTTGAATTCATCGTCACCGGGTAGTTCGCTGTGCTTTGTGTGTACGTGCTATAAGTAAACGGGATCGAGCGCAGGGTGATGACTCCGGCGCCGCTCGAATCGCTGGTGGCCGAAGAGTTGTTGTTCAGGTACACGGTCGCCGTCCCGCTGGTCGGAAACACCGGAGCCTGGTAGTAGACTTCGGCACGGGTATCCGTGAAAGTATCGCTGTAGGGGGTGGTGAAGGACGGCTCAGTCGAAGACTGATCGCTGTCAGGGAACGACATGTACTCGTCAATCTTGGCCCCGGAGGCCGCGTTCCAGACGGCGATGAAGGACAAACCGCCGACGTCGCTCGAGCTCAGGCTCAGGGCGGGAACGTATCCCAGACTGATCGAGTAACCGCTGTTGTTTACCCGGACCGGCGGTGCGAAGTAACCCGTCGCGGAAAAGGTGATTTCGTAAGGAGCCTGGGTCGAATCCAGACCCGTGAAGGAAAAGTTGCCCAGGCTGTCGGTCGTCGTGGTGACCGTGTAGCTGGAATTGCTGATCGAGGCGAGCGTGACCGTGGCACCGGAAATCCCCGTGGCACTGTAGGAACGGGCGTCGACGAGGACACCCGAGACGTCACTGTCGGTGACGGTGTTGGTTGATGTCAGGGTGACCGTGCAGCCCGAAAGCCCCCCCAGGATCGCAAGCAGGGCAAGAATCAGGCCCGCAGAGATAAGTCGTTTGCTCATTTGCAGCTCCTTTAACCGAAGGGTGTTCTGCGACACCCGTTTTTTATGTCTTGAAAACACCCCCCCAGTGTAGCGCAAAAAAACAAGAAGAACAAATTATTTGAATTCGTTACGGGCGATCTTCACGAATTGTGCACGATTTCACGGGGTTTGGAACCGTTTTGCGGCCCCACAATCCCCATTTCTTCCATCAGTTCGATCATCCTGGCCGACCGGTTGTACCCGACGCCCAAGCGCCGTTGAAGAAAGCTGGCCGAGGCTTTTTTGTAGGTGCGCACGATCTCGATGGCTTTTTCAAACAGGGGGTCCATGTCGGCTGGAGCCTCTTCTGCCCCGGCAAGGGCTTCTTCTTCGTCCTCGTCGTAGAAAATCTCGTCGCTGATGTACTCCGGCTCACCGAGGGTTTTAACGTGCGCCACGACGCGTTCGACGTCCTCTTCGGACAAAAAGGCCCCCTGCAACCGGTTGGGAAAAGGATTCCAGCTCGACGTGAACAGCATATCACCCCGACCCAGAAGCTTTTCAGCGCCCATCTGGTCGATGATGATCCGGCTGTCGGTTTTCGAAGCCACCATAAAGGCGATCCGGCTGGGAAAGTTCGCCTTGATCAGGCCGGTGATCACGTCGACCGAGGGCCTTTGCGTCGCCAAAACCAGGTGGATGCCCACAGCGCGGCTCATCGCAGCCAGACGCGCGATGTTGCCTTCCATGTCCTTGCCGGCGGTCGCCATCAGGTCGGCAAATTCGTCGATAACAACGACGATGTACGGGAGTTTATTGGTGGCGATGTGGCGCTTGTCAATTTTGCCGTTGTAACTGCGGATATCCTTGGCTCCCAGGGCGTCCAAAAGCGCGTAGCGGCGCTCCATCTCATACAGGCACCACTGGACCGCCTGCAAAGCTTTTTTGGGTTCGGTGATGACGGGCGCCAAAAGGTGCGGAATCTCGTTAAAATACTTGAGCTCGACGATCTTGGGGTCCACCATTAAAAGCCGAACGTCTTCGGGGGAGCGACGGAATAAAATCGAGCAGAGGAGGGCGTTCACACACACGGACTTGCCCGCGCCCGTCGCTCCAGCGATCAAGAGGTGGGGCGTGCGCGCCAGGTCGATGATTTGGGTTTCACCCGAGATGTCTTTTCCCAGCACAATCGGAATCTCGGCCCGGCTTTCCTGAAACTCCGCGCTGGCGATCATTTCGGCAAAACCGACGATGGTACGCTCACGGTTGGGGACCTCGATCCCGACAGCGTGTTTACCTGGAATCGGGGCCACGATACGGACGCTGATCGCAGCAAGTCCCAGGGCGATATTGTCGGCTAGGGCGACGATTTTGGAAAGCTTGACGCCAGCGGCTGGCAGGATTTCGAACATGGTGACGACGGGACCCTTGCGAATTCCCGTCACCTGGGCGTCGATGTTGAATTCTTTCAGGGTGTTCTGGAGGATCAAAGCGGCGCGCTGGGTCAACTCGTCGATCTGGCTGAAGTTGCCTTCTTCGTACTGGGTCAAAAGTCCCTGAACCGGCACGTGGTAACCCCGAAAACGGCGGGGCATCGACGGCGCCAGGTAACCCGTGTCGGAAACCGCTGGGGAACGGTCCTGCCCGGTTTCTTCACTCCCGCCCTGACGGCTGGCCAAGGGCGGAGGTACCGGGATAGCCTGGGGTGTAAGC
>JABEVL010000032.1 GCA_013043995.1 Spirochaetales bacterium
GAGCCTGAGTCCTGCCGACCTGCGCCTGGCCTGGGAAAACAGCGTCATCCCGGCCTTCGGCCCCGTCGCCGCCGATCTTTATTCCCGGAGGGAACGCCTGCCTTACGCCGTCCGTTCCGTTCTCAAACCCTCGGTCCGCGCCGAACTGGACCGCCGGATGCGTTTGTCCGGGGACAAGTCCGAGGAAAACTCTCTGGTGCTCGAGGTCGGTTGGACGGTGGAAAAGGCACGCCAAGACGGAAAGTTTACCTGGTCGCCCCACGCAGAAGGCGTTTGGGCCAGGCTCTGGCGCGAACCTTTCGCCCGAAAAGACCAGGCCGAGCTGGACAGCCTGGCTGCCCCCGAAAACTGGAACCTGTTTTTGTCAGAAAGCGCCCTGATCGTCGAAGAAACCTTGAGGCGGCTGGACCCGACGGACCTAGCTCTGTGCCTGAGGTCAGCTTTCGACGGCCGCTGGAGACGCCACGTGAGCGCCGGGCGTGAAGCCGAAGTGCGCCGCGAAATGGAATACTGCGCCGCCCTGGAAAAAAGAGGCGAATTGAGCCGGGATCGGGTGCTGGACGCGTGGCGGTGTTTTCATCAAGAATGGAAATCTCAGGTTCAACAGAGGCAAAAGTGATTCACGAAAAACTATTTCAACCGTATTCAGCTACTCTCGCCAAGGAACTTAGACCCCAGAGCTTGAGGCGGGACGTGCTTGCGGGCGTCCGTGTGGCGCTGGTTTCTCTGCCGCTGGCCCTGGCCCTGGGTCTGGCTTCAGGACTGACCCCGGCGCAGGGGCTGATGGGGGCCGTCGTCGGGAGTTTTTTTCTGGCCCTTTTGGGCGGCAGCCGGGTGCAAATCGCGGGTCCTTCGGGAATTTTGGCCGTTTTGAGCTACGGCATCGTCGTCCAGTACGGGCTCGGCGGGCTGGTGCTTGCGCTCTTTTTGGCTGGGCTCCTGCTGTTAGCCATCGGCGTCTTTCGTCTGGGCGGACTGGTGCGCTACATTCCTCAACCCATCGTTTTGGGCTTGACCGCAGGAATCGCCCTCACCTTATTTCTGGGCCAGACCGGGAACCTTTTGGGCCTGGCGGTTCCCCGGTTGGGCGCGGATTTTGTCACGCAGTTCGGCCAGCTCGCCGCAGCCTTGGGGACAATTCAGCCGGCAAGCGTCACGGTCGGGGGGGCGACGCTCCTCCTTTTGCTGATTTTTATGAAACTTCTGCCCCGTTGGCCGGTTGCCGTCCTGGTTTTGGGGCTCGTGGCCTTCGGGACGGCTTTTTTCAACGTCCACGTGGTGACCCTCGGTGACCTTTACGGCCAGGCTTCCTTTGTGCTCCCGGTCTGGAACTTGCAAACGATCAACTACCCTGCTTTTGTCGCCCTGCTTCCTCCGGCTTTCACGATTGCGCTTTTGGTCGCCCTGGAAAGTTACCAGAGCGCCACGGTGTCCGACGCCTTGACGGGAGGACGTTATCGGCCCGACACCGACGTCATCGCCCAGGGCGCCGCCAACCTAGTTTTGGCGGTTTTAGGAGGAACGCCTGTGGCGGGTTCCGTGGAAAGGTCCGTGGCCAACGTCCGCTTTGGCGCCCGTTCTCCCGTAGCTGGACTGACCCACGCCGGGACGCTTCTGTTCATCCTTCTGTTTTTACTCCCCTGGAGCTCTTACCTTCCTGCCGCGTCGCTGGCCGCCGTGGTGGTGGTCCTGGGAATACGCATGACCTCTTGGAAGGACCTTCCTCAAACGATGAAAACGACCCGGTCCGACGCCGTGGCTCTGGCCGTGACCCTGCTGGTGACGGTTTTTGTCAACCAGGTTTTTGCTATTCTCAGCGGTTTGATCGTCTCGTCGTTTTTTTTCATGCGCTCGATCGCCCACTCCTCCTCCGTTCAAATTTCATCGGGAAGAACGATTGATCCTCTGGCCGAGCAACTCCCGCCGGGCACGACGATCGTCGATCTCACGGGGGCCTTTTTCTTTGGTGCGGCGACCAAGTTCGAACAGACCTTCCACGATCTGCTTCCCCAAACTCAAACTTTGATCCTCAGAATGCGGGACCTGACCCTGCTGGACGCTTCGGGAACCCGCGTCCTGGAACGGCTTTTGGCCAATGCCCGCGCCAAACGGGTCCGGGTCGCCGTCACCGAGGCCAGCCCCGACCTCTTGCGGGTCCTGGAACACGCGGGCCTGATTCAGGCCCTGGGACCCGGAAATCTTTACGCCAGTCTGGACGGTGTCCTGAAAGACCTCAGAAGTACCCAGCCCCTTGTTTTTTCCATCCACCCTGACGACGCTACCCTCGACCCGATTTGACAGATGCGGTTTGTTCACCCATTCTTTCTGAGTAAATTAGTCCAGATGGAGAAGGGGCTCCTGAGGAGCCGTCGGGACTGGGCGGAGGCGAGATGATCACGGCGTTCGCTTTTGGAATTTGGGGCCTCGTTTTATTGGGAGCCTG
Organism: Spirochaetales bacterium; assembly: GCA_013043995.1. Taxonomy (GTDB): domain Bacteria; phylum Spirochaetota; class Spirochaetia; order JABEVK01; family JABEVK01; genus JABEVK01. Next base: position 2,444 of record JABEVL010000032.1, read on the forward strand.
CGGGGTATTCTGGGTCTTCCAGCAAAAGAAATTTCAGGGGAGAGGACGCTTGGTCGTGGCCTCCAAACACCGGCCCGGTGAGAAACTCACGGTTTACCCAGGACAAAACTGGGATTTCGACGGGGTTGTCGTCCACGGCCGAACCTGGGCAGACGAGTCGAACCTGACGGGCGAAGCCGATCCAGTGGCCAAGGGACCCGGCGACAAGGTTTTTGCGGGAACGCGCAACCTCCATGGAACCGTCGAAACCCTGGTCGAAAGGGTGGGCCCTGACACGATTCTGGCCCAGATCGTCAGCTTGGTGCGATC
>JABEVL010000327.1 GCA_013043995.1 Spirochaetales bacterium
ACTCGACCCGATCTGGTCCCGGCCTCATGACGCGCACCAGCTCGGCGCTCGTCCACTTTTCGGACGTTTTGGGGGCGCCGACGACGGCTTGGTCCCCGGGGACGGTTCGGGCCACTGAAATGACCTGACCCGCTTTCTGACCGACACCGTAGCCAAACTCGTTCAGAGCCGTGATGGTCAGGTTCAAGCCCTTGGCGGAGCGGAAAGAATGAGGGGACACAATCTACCTCCAGGACGGCTAAACGCCTACTTTTCAAAAACTTCAGACGGTGTCAAAATGGCCCCTAATCGTCAAAACCGTCGAGGGTGGAGCCGGGCAAGTTCTCGCGTTCCCGGCGGCCTGTTCGAGCAATTCCAAGTCCCAGGATTACAAAACTCCCAAACAAAAGGCCTCCGGTGACCAAAAAGGCGAGTTTCGCCCCTCCGGTTTGAGCCAAGGTTCCCGACAAAAAATTGCCGAAGGGCGTCATTCCCCCAAAAAACAGTGAGTAGAGAGCGATAACCCGTCCCCTGTACGGGATTTCGGCTGAGCCTTGCAAGTCCGAATTGGCCGTGGTGAAAAACGTGATATTGGCAAAACCTGCAATCCCCATCAGAATCAGGGCCAAGACGTAGCTGGACGCGAGCGCCAGACCAACGAAAGTGACCGCCGTTACCAGAGGTGCCGCCCTCAAAAAGATGGCTTTAGGGCCATTTTTGCTGAAACCCGCCATCATCAACGCCGAAAGCAGGGAACCCACCCCCATGGCCGACAAAAGTCCACCGAAAGCAGCCTCCCCGAGTCCAAAAGACTGCTTCACCAAAACCGGCAAAAGGACAGAAAAATTAAAAGCCAGGATTCCCATCAGGGCGACCGAAACCAAGATGCGGCGCAGGTGGCGGTTTCCAAAAGCGTAGACGAACCCCTGAAGGGTCGATTCCCAGAGAGTTCGAAGGGAAAGCCCCAACTCCCGCCGCGGTTGCCGAGGGATCAAACTCAGGGCCGCAATCGCCGGCAAGAAACTCAGGGCGTTCAAGGTAAAGCACCAGGCAACGCCCCAAAGCGCCATCACCAGCCCTGCCAAAGCAGGTCCAAAAATTCTGGCTCCGTTGAAAACAGCCGAATTGAGCGCGATGGCGTTCATCAGATGATCCTTGCCCACGAGTTCTCCGACCAAAGCTTGGCGGACCGGAACGTCAAGGGTGTTGGCCAGCCCCGCAAGAACCGCCAACAAGACGATGGTTGGAAAATTCGCCCAATTCAAAAAACACAAAAGCCCCATCAGGGCAGAAATCAGCGTCATCAACGACTGGGTGATCAGCACAAGGGTCCGTTTGGGAACATGGTCCGCCAAGGTGCCCGCAAACGGGGAAAGTAAAAGCTGAGGCATGAATTGGAGGGTCCCCGTCAAACCCAAGAGAAAAGGACTGTTGGTGAGCTGATACACCAGCCAGGGCAAAGCAAGGTTCTGCATCCAGGTCCCCGTCAGGGACACGATTTGAGCCGACCAGAACAGTCTGAAGGGGCGGTGGGACAGGGCGGGAAACTGGAGGGCGATTCTTGAAGAAAGTGAACCTGTCATTGGGTTTTAAAACGCTCGAGAAGGCCTCTTACCGCGTCAAAGCCGCGCCACTGCTGCTCGGTCAAGGCCTTGGCTTCGTCAAACTGGGCCGACAACTGCTCGAAGACGGCTTTCCATTCGTCGAACGACTCGCAGGAACGGCTCGACAGCTCCTGAATTTGCCCCAAAATCCCATCCAGCAAGGAAAACTTCTGCAAAAAATCCTTCGAGCCTTTTTGCACTTCGAGCAGTGAACTGCTCATCGTTTCCCAGAGGACTTTCTGAGACTCCTGTTCGGTGGTCAAGATCTTGGAACGGCTTGTGACGTCGTGAAAGTAGCTCCGAAAGCCTTCCAGTCCGGTCAACATTCCCCCCGCGACCTGATCGGCCTGGGTGACGGTTTTTTGGGCCACGTCAACGTCCTGGGCCACGTCGCCCAGCATACGCGTGATGGCGCTTGCTGCAGCGTCGGTCGCTTCGGCGAGTTGGCGTATCTCGTCGGCGACGACTGAAAAACCCCGTCCAAACTCGCCGGCGTGAGCGGCCTCGATCGAAGAATTGATGGCCAGGATGTTCGTTCTGGCCGAAATTCTTTTGATTGTCAGAACGTTTTTTGCGATCGCCAGATTAGACTCGCTGGCCCGGGCGATTTCCCGGACCGACTTCTTGATCTGGCTCTGAAAGGACTCGAGGTCTGTAAAGTAGGACTCTAGCTGATGAAGTTTTTCGTTGCTTTCCTGAAAAAAAGCTGATAGGGACTGAAAGATCTTTTCCATTCCCTCGTTGGCCTTCTGCGTGCCTTCAATCTCCTTTTCAAGGTCGGTGTAGACTTTTTCGGAAAAAGACTGCAACTCTTTCAAAAATCCCGAGGCCTGAAGCAATTGAGTTTCAAGGGAGCGCGAAGCGTCGGACAAAAGAACCGCACTATCTGAGAACTTTCGGCTCGTTTCGACCGTGCTGCCGAACCGTGAACGAAATTCCTCGGCAAGCTCGGTGTTCTGCTCGGCCATTTCCTTCAGGTCGCCCAAAATCAACCGCGTCCGTTCCACCAGGCGGTTCATCGTCCCGGCAAGGTCTCCCAGGCGGTCGGGAGAATCTACAGTCACTGTATTCCTGTAATCCTGACTCTCAATGATGTTTTTTTCAACATAACCGATCACCTGGACGACGGGCTCAAGGAGCATCTTCTTTCCGATGAGAAATGAAACCCAGCCCACCGCCCAGCCGGCCAGAAGGCAGGCGATCAGAAACTCCGCCAAATTCAACGGATGGGGAAAAGGAAGGAAAAACAGGGCAATCCAGGGAAAGATCAGCCCCATGAGAAGCCCAAAGCCCACTGAAAAGCGGCTGTAGAGCTTAATCTTACCGATTTTGGCTGAGCGACCTGTTTTTTTCATATGAGTCTACTCGCGCGGCTCAACCAGGATTTTGCTGAGCAAGGAGTTGCCAATGTAGCAATCGGTGTGGGCCTTCTCGTGCAGTTCTTCGAGTTGCTCGTGCGAAGGAGGATTTCCCGCCCAAACGATACGGGGTCTGAGAGTAATCGTCTCGACAAAGGTCCGACCTTCGGGTGTTTTCCCCATGGCCGCTTCAGGAGCGTCTTCGTACCTGTCGACCACCAAGCCGGCGCGTGCCGCACGGTAAAGAAAAAAAAGCATGTGGCAACTGGACAAGCTGGCAATCAAAGCCTCTTCAGGGTCAACAGCGTCCAGACGGGACAGGGGCGGGGGGAGAACAAAAGGGGACGCCGAAGCAGGAACTTCAACACCCTCGTCAAAACCCCACGTGTGCGCCCGTGAAAACTTGTTGTCGATGAATTTCTCGTCGTTTTGACGTTGCCAGACAACCGTGGCGTGGTAGATGTGATCACTCATTTCATGAGTCTAAACGTTTTTTTCCGCCGGCTCAAGATTAAATTCTCCTTGTCCTGGGCTCCGGGATTTTCTTTGTGCGCGTTTTGTCCCTCAGTCCCCGGAAGAATGCGGTTCTGAACACAGAAGCCTCCAACCGGAGCCCAGAAACCAGGCTTTCACAGCACCGGTCCCCGCTTACCATGGGCAAGTAACTGGACTTTTTTTAATCTTGGAACGATACTTGTCGCATGGATACTTCAATTTCAACGCAGATGGCGCAAACCAGCCTGAGGAATCAGGTGGGAACTGCCGTTCTTGCCAAGTCCCTTCAGGACCTCAAGCAGAGCGGAAGTGACGTGGTTCGTTTGATGCAGTCGGCGGCCACGGTACAAGATCCCGCCTTGGGCCAACACGTCAACACCTCGGCCTAACGGTTTGTTGCGTCTTCTTTAAACAAGACGCCTTTCATTTTTTTGAGAATCTCATCATTTAAGTAGGTTTTTGCCGTGGGTTGGATAGCGCGAAAAATCGAAAAGAAATTGGGGGGCTACCGCCACCCCATGAACACCGTTGACCCGAATTTGCCCCTTAAGCCCAGTGAACCCAAGAACGTCACTGTCATCGGAGCGGGTCTTGCGGGTCTCAGCGCTTCAGTGACCCTGGCCCGACGGGGTTTTTCGGTTACCCTCATTGAAAAGAATGCCTACCTTGGCGGCAAGATCGGCGCCTGGCCCGTGCGTCTTTCCTCGGGCGAAACCCAGTTCGTCGAGCATGGATTTCATGCTTTTTTCCGTCATTATCACAACCTCAACGCCTTTCTTGATTCTCTGGGACTCCGCAAGAACTTTAGAGCTATCGAAGATTATGCCATTCTGGGTTTGAAAGGTCAGTCTTTCAGCTTTAACGGCGTTGCCAAAACCCCTCTTTTGAACCTTCTTTCGATGGCCAAAACGGGGGTCTACCGCTTCCGCGACGTTTTTTTCCACCCTAAACTCGTCGGACTCCTCGCGATGTTGCGTTTCGACCCCGGCAAGACTTTTCAAAGGTTTGACCAGCTTTCCTACCAGGACTGGGCCGATCGCCTGGGGCTTCCCCCGTCCATGCGGCTAATGTTCAACAGTTTTTCACGGGCCTTTTTTGCTACCCCGGATCGGATGTCAACGGCTGAACTTTTGAAGAGCTTCCACTCATTCTTCTTGAGTCACGACGGTGGCCTGATCTACGACTACCCTACTCGTGATTATCAGAACACTTTTCTGGCTCCCCTTCAAAAAGAGCTTGAAAAATTCCGGGTTAAAGTTCTGCTGAGTACCCCTGTCGAGAAAATTCAAAAGTCTCCTGGCGGATGGCAGGTTCTGGGCCGCGACTACGCATACGTCGTCTTGGCCGCCGACGCCGCCGCCTCCAAACGTCTCCTCGAAGCGTCCGAAGGCTTGGAACAAGCTGATTTGCTGACCCGTGTTTCTGGCCTCAAAGCGTCGCAGGGCTACGCCGTGTTGCGCCTTTGGACAGATCGGAAACTGGATGCGCAGTTGCCGGGTTTTGTAATCACGGAACACCGCGACGTTCTGGACAGTGTGACCTTCTACCACCAGATTGAAGAAACCTCCCGGCAATGGTCACAAAAAACAGGCGGTGGCATTTACGAACTTCATTGCTACGCCCTGCCCGATCATCTGACCAGCGAGGCAGAAATCC
>JABEVL010000033.1 GCA_013043995.1 Spirochaetales bacterium
CGCTGCCAGCGATTTCAGGCTCCTCGCAGGCCAAAAGAGCCGCCAGGCCTCCTCCCATGCAAAACCCCACACAGGCAGTTTTTTGTCCCAGGGAGCTCGGGTTTTCCTTTTTAAGGAACCTGACGGCGTCGCGCAGCGGGGGGACGAGCTCGGGCAGCCGTCCCGGCGTCGAAAAGAGTTTCTGGAGCGACTCTTTGACCTGGGTACGCAGAGGTTCGGCAAGTTTGTCGAGCTCGGCGTCGCGCAAGGCCGGATCGGCCCAGGCGTTCTGGGGGGCGGTGTTGGCAAAATGCTGGACCTGAGCCACGCGCTCGGGGGTAAAAGCAGCGGGCCGGACGCCGTTTCGGGCGTAAAGATCGGGGGCCAGGGCAACGTAACCGGCAGCGGCGATACGCCGCGTGAGGTCTTCGATTTGTGCTTCCACGCCCCAAATCTCTTGAATCACGAGAACAGACGGCAACGGTCCTTGGGCGCGTTCCGGGTAGGCCAGGTAACCTGAGTGCTCCCCGTAACGAACCCATTTTCCTTCGATGGGCATAAAATCTCCTCCTTGACAGGATAGGAGGAGTTTAAGCTCGACACTCCTTTGCCTCAAGGGGGCATCGGAGCTTTGTTACGATTTTCTATAAATTCTTAATGTTCCCTGTGACGGCTCGGCCCGGGTTGGCTTAGTAACGGCTGGATCCGATCTGTCCGCCCAGAACCAGGTTTACCCGCTGAGTCTGGGGTGTCGAGGTGGAATAGGTTAAAAACTGCAGGGGAAACTGAGTTCCGTTTTGTCCCCAGACAACCTGGAATCCTGCGTAAAGGCTGAAGTAATCGTTGAAGTTGTAAGTGAGGAGGGGCCGGATCCAACCCGAACCGTCGGAAAAGTTCTGCTGCAGGAGTGCCGAGGCGTCGAACTTGCTGTTGGCAAGAGTGGTGAACGTCAAGAGCGCCGTCAGGTTGTGGACGCCCGGGTAAACGATGTCGTTGGTCCCCAGGGTCGTTGCTGGACCGAAGGCCGAACTGTAGGAGCCCGGGTTGCTCAGTTCTGTAAAGTAGGCGTTGTACAGCTTTTGGGCGTAGCCCTGATCGTTGGAACCTTCCCCATTGTAGTAGTACTCGACGCGGAAAGAGGCGTTGTATTCCGAGTTGGTGTAGAAAATTCCCGAAACGTTGGAAAAATAGTACTGCCAAGGGCGGCTCAGAACCGCAAAGGTCGTCATGCCGTTCAGATTTTGAGAACCGCTGCCGATCCAGCGGTCGGAGCCGTAGGCGGCGATCTGCTCGGTGAACCAGTTCACGTCTTTGGCAAAAGAAAGGGGAATCCAGCCCAAGCCGCCGCTCGCGGACGCGACGAGCTTTTTGGACTCGTCGCGCTGGTAGTAGCCCGAGAGGCTCCACTGAACGCCGTTCCAGGCCAAGTCCCCTTTGGCGGCGTAGGCGAGGTCGCGGAACGTCGGTGAAGGCGCTCCTACGGTCGAGACCGTAGGGTTGAACAAACTATCCGGGGCGACCGTGAAAAGAGAAAAGTCGGCCCGTTGGTTGGGAAAAGGAACGGATACCTTGAGGGCCACGGGACCTTCTCTTTCGGCCGTGGGGTTGGTGGGGTCGATGCTGGAAAGAGACAAGACGTCCCCGGCGCTGTAAAAGTACCCCACTCCCCAGTCGGCTTCTTGCTTGCCGAACCGGATGAGGATCGAATTGTCCAAGCTGACGTCAGAAAAGAGTTCCCAGATGCGCACCGTCGGGACCGTGGTGGGCAGCCCCGTGCTCGCGTTGATCAGAGTGTTGGTGAAAGGCCAGTTGGAAACCAGGGCGACGTGGACGCGAAAGTTTTTATTGGGCCTGGAATCCATATAAAAGATGTTGTTGAGGGTAAAGTTGACACTGTCGTTCCAATTGTCGCTCAAGGACCAGGGGTGGGGCCAATCGCCGATCCAGCCCCCATCCCATTCGACCTTGTCGTACAAGACGCCGCCCCAGCTCACGCCCTGGCTTGTAAAAGCGAGGGTGGGGTCGTACTGGTCCTTTTTGGCCTTTTCGACCGTGGGTTGATCCGTACCGAAAAAATCCTGCTCTGCCTGCGAAGTTGACAGGTCGGGCGACGGGGTCGAAGCGGTCTGGGCGACCAAGGGTTGGACAAAAAGAGCCAGGGAAAGGGCGATTGGAAGGAGTTTATTCATTTTCAGGACCTACTGACTGACTTTTTCAAGGTAAAGCCGGGTAAAAAGACTGTCGGGAAGGTGGGCCAGGGAAGGGTGGTCCAAGGCGATCATCGTCACCTGGCCTTTCCGGAGGTCGTCTTCAAAACGCATGATTTGTGGTATGAAGCGGTGCTCGATTTCGATGTAGCGCCCGTACAAGGAGGTCCTTAAAAGTCGGCCCGAAAGTGAATAGTCTTCGCTTTTGAGGATCAGGTCGGTGCCGACCTCAACCCAGATCTTGCGTTTGGGGTAGGTGACCGTGTCCCGTCTGGCCTGGAGCGTCAAAACCCAGGTGTCCTTGTTGACGAGGTTTTCACGAACGGCGTTGGCTACCGTGTAATCTTCGGACAGGGTCGAATCCTGGAAATCTGAGTTTTTGGCGTCTGACCCCTGAAAGTTGCTGGACCCTGTCACCGTTGAAAACTGCCGGCTTTCAGGGTCGTAAAAGGTGATGTTGTCGCCTATTTTGAGGTAGCCCTGGCCGCGTTGGGCGTCGGGTTTCAGAATCAGGATGACGAACTTGTCCTGCGCATCCCTGCGGAAGTATTCGCACTGGATGACGTTGTCGTCTTCGCCGGGTTTGCGCTGAACCAGCGTGACTCTGGCCGAAAGGTCGGTGTTCTTGAAATTCGTCTGGGCGTCGATTCTTTTGAGCATCTGGTGAAAGTCCGGGGTGTCCTGGGCGAACAGGCGGCCCCCCAAAAGCAACAAGGTTCCGAGCACAGGAAGCAAACGGCTGTAAATCTTCATGGTCAACTCCTTGACAAAGGTACTTCTTAGAACGTTGAACGCAAGGCGACGGCAGGCTCCAGGCGCGCTGCCTTTCGGGCGGGGAAACTTGCTGCCAAGGCCGTCAGGGCCGTCACCAGCAGAAGATCGACAAAAAAGGAGCCGATGTCGATGGTGGGTGAAAGGTGGTTGTTGTGCAGCAAGATCGTAAAATCTTTCCAAATCGAAAAATCGGGAAAAGTGAGAAGCCCCAGGAGACCCACCCCGACCACAAAGCCGCTGACAATGCCCCCCAGAGCCAGGAACACGGCTTCGAGCAGAAACAGGTTGCGCACCTCGTTTCTCTGCATCCCCAGGGCCCTAAGGGTGCCGATTTCGCGTGTTCTTTCCCAGACGATCATGCGGTAGGTGTTCGTGATACCGACCATGATGACGACGTACAAAAGAAGAAGGATGAACAAGGCAACCAGGTTCAGGGCCGAAAAAAGTCCCTTGACGATCGAAAGCTGGTCGCCCAGAGTTTGCAACAGGTACTTGGTACCCGTCCACTGCCCTTCGCGCAGAAAACTGTCGATCTGACTTTGGTCGGAACTGCGCGGCCAGAGCGGCACACCGTTGGCCTTGAGCTGATCGTAGAGCTTTTGCCCCCAGAGTTCAGATTGGCCGAGGTCCTTCAGGTAGAGACTGAGTTCGTTGTAGTCCCCCGGGGGGAGGTTGAGCAGCGAGTTGACCCGGGCCAGGTCCGCGTAGGCTCCCGAAAGGCTGTCGGCCACGCCGATGCTCCTGTAAATCGCCCTGACGGTAAAGTCCAGGACATTTTGCTGTCCCGAGGTTGTCGTGGTCTGGACAGAAATCCTGTCGCCGAGTTTGACATCGAGTTTTTTGGCGCTGGCCTCCGAGATCAGAATGCCGTCGGAGTGGGCGACCCCGTCCAGGCTGCCTTGGACGATGCTGAGGTGATGCCGCAAAAAACTCTTGGGACCGAGTTCCACGCCGTAGAGGGTCAAGTAAACCGTCGACGAGTCTGAAATCAGGGCGGCCTGGCGCACGAGGGACTCTCGGGACAGGTAAGTGTAGGGGATGCGGAGCTCCTTGATGGCACGCAGCAAGGGTTTGTCGTCGCCAATACGGTATTCCACGCCGTCGGTTCCCAGCTTTTGGGTTCCGCTGATGAAGATGTTGCCGGCGACGAGGTTGGACAAATTGCTTTCCAGGGTGTTGATCGCTCCGCCCGATAGCCCATTGACGACGGTGACGACCACGAGTCCAAAGGCGATGGCGCCGCCCAGAAGCAGGGTCCGCCTTTTTTGACGGGCAAGATTTTTAAAAGCCATGCTGGCCAGTGACACATCGGCCTCCTTTAGTCGGTGTTGATCGCCTTGAGGGGCGAAACTTTCAGGGCGAGAGAAACAGGGTAAATCCACGAGACAAGACCGATCCCCAGGGTCAGGCCCAAAGCCATCTCGACCTGGTTCCAGCTCAGGCGGGGTCTCAGGTCGCGGGCACCGAAAAGGATCTGGAGAAAATCGTTGTTGATGACGATGCCCGTGGCTCCCAAGATCAGAACCCCTGCGCACCCGATCAGTATGCCCAGAAGACCGAAAATTCCAGCGATCGCCAGGGTTTCGGTCACAAAAAGGCTCCGGATAAAGCTTTTTTGGGCCCCCAGTGCGCGAAGCGTTCCAATTTCGGGGGTTCTCTCCATCACCGACAAAACGAGGGAGTTGATGATCGTGATGATGGCGACAAAGGCCA
>JABEVL010000034.1 GCA_013043995.1 Spirochaetales bacterium
ACCCAGCCCAAGACCATAAATGCCAGGGCGTACTCGGGGATTTCGACCGCCGCCACGATCGTGAACGCGACAGGACTAAAGTGGAACAGCCAGAATTGGGTCGTCAGGAGGAGGAGAAAAGAAAAAAAAGCCCCCGCAAGCGCCGAACGCCACGGGGATGATTGACGAAGAAAAAAAAACACAGGAACGGGGGCGAACCAGGCTAAAAACCCCCAGCCGTCACCGAAAACATTCGGCAAGGAAAGGGCCCAAAGCACGGCAGAAACCGGCAGAGCCAACCAACTTCGCCAGCGGTTCATCCCCAAGACCCCGTTCTCAAGCTCAGTCGCGAAGGTCCCAAGTTTTCTTTTTAAGGTCTTTACCGGGCCTGAAAACCGTCACTCCGTGGTCGCGAACGGGAACAACTTCCCCGGTTTTGGGGTTTCGGGCCTTCTCACGACCTTTACGGGTGCGAATTTCAAAGGTTCCAAATCCGCGTAATTCAACGATACGATCGTCCACAAGCGCGACCTTGACTTCTTCAAAAAACTGGTCGATCACTTCGTGGATCGTTTTGCGATTGACCTCGGTTTTTTCGAAGATCGCCTCGATGATCTCGGCTTTCGTCAGTTTAGGACTCGACACGCGCCCTCCAGAAGCAAAGAAGTTTCTTAGGCCTGAACAGCGTTCAGACGTTTTGCCATGCGGGAAACTTTACGGGAAGCAGCGTTTTTGGCAACCAGGCCTTTACGGGCGGCCGTATCCAAAACCTTTTGCATTTTCAGAAATTTTTCAGCGGGAGACTCCACCGAGCCCTTTTTCAAGGAGGACTCAAGAGCTTTAACTGTCGTGCGAACCATGCTTCGGTAAGCCTTATTTTGGCCACGACGGCTAACGTTCTGGCGGATGCGCTTTTTGGCAGAGCGGGAATTAGCCAAGGAAGATCACCTCGATCAAAATTGATATTGTTTTACAACAGATAGAGAAACTATCAAATCAAACCTCTTCCTGTCAAGCCTTCGTTCGAGTATCTTAGTCTCCATCGTGAGAAAATCTTTTCTAGCCTTGCTTCCTTATCTCAAGCCCCGTTTTTTTTGGTACCTTGCCGGACTGGCCTGCCTTCTGGTCACCAACGCCGGTCAACTGCTGATCCCGCAATGGATCAAGCACGCCGTCAACCAGCTTCAGGCAGGACTTCCCCAGGGACCCGCCCTCGAATCCATCCTTTGGGGCTTGGGGATCACCAGCATTTTTATCGCCCTGGGGAGGGTCGGCTGGCGCTTTTTCCTTTCAGGTTCCTCCCGCAGGATCGAAGCCGAGCTTCGCAGGGACCTTTTCGAGCACCTCACCAAACTGCCTCCCTCATTTTACGCCCGTTACAGGGTTGGGGACCTCATGGCACGCGCCACGAACGACCTCGACGCCGTCCGTATGGCCATCGGCTTTGCCCTGGTCGCCTTCACGGACGCGATTTTTCTTTCCGGTTCGATCCTTGTCATCCTTTTTCTGCAAAACCCTCTGCTGGCCCTCATCATCGTCAGCCCCTTGCCGGTCATCACCGTGCTCATCCTGGCGTTGGGCGGCCGCGTCGGCAAGCTCTTTCAGGCTGTTCAAGAGGCCTATTCCCACCTGTCGACCTTTGTTCAGGAACACCTTTCGGGGAACCGGGTGATCAAAGCCTTTGTTCTGGAGTCGAAAAAGGACGCCCAATTTTTGGAGTCGAATCAAAGGTACAAGGACGCCAACATGCGCCTTGTTCGCCTCTGGGGCTTCTTTTTTCCCTTGATCAGCGCCCTTTCGGGGATTTCAGTCCTTCTGCTTCTGTACTTTGGCGGACTAGCAGTCCTTCACCACCAGCTGAGCTTGGGGGAGTTCACGGCTTCTTTAAGCTACCTCACCATGCTGATTTGGCCCCTTATGGGGGCCGGAATGGTCGTGAACCTGATCCAGCGGGGTGCAGCCAGTCTTAAACGCATCGTGGAGATTCTTTCCGTCGAACCCGAGATCCTCGCCCCGCCGCAGGCCCTTCCGAGCCCTCACCGTTTTGACCTGAGTCTGAGAAAACTGAGCTTTGCCTACTCGAAAGAGTCGCCCGAGGTTCTTCAAGACATCGACCTAGAAATCCCCCAAGGGACTTTTCTAGGAATCCTGGGGAGGGTCGGCAGCGGAAAGTCCTCGTTGATTTTTCTGTTGCCCAGGCTCTGGGACCCGCCGGAAGGGACTGTCTTTTTAGACGGGCGCGACGTTCGCGACTACGGTCTGGCGGCTCTCAGGTCGTGTTTCAGCCTCGTTCCCCAGACGACCTTCCTTTTTTCTGAAAGCATCAAGGACAACCTAGCGTTTGCGGCACCGGAAGCCGACGAGGCCTTTTTGCGCAGGATGGCCGATGTTTCGACGATCAGCCGCGACTTTGACTCTTTTTCCCAGGGCTGGGACACCTTGGTCGGCGAAAGAGGCGTCACCCTTTCAGGAGGCCAGAAACAGCGTCTTGCCCTTTCCCGGGCTCTCGCCGCCCGTTCGCCCGTACTCATCCTTGACGACGCTCTTTCGGCTGTTGACGTCGAAACCGAAGAAAAAATCATCAGCCACCTGCGCGAGGAGCGAAAGGGAACGACCAACATCATCATCTCGCACCGGGTGGCCACCCTCAGGCGCTGCGACTCCATCATCGTTCTCGACGAAGGAAAAATCGTTCAACGCGGGACTCACGCCGGGCTGATGGCCCAAGAGGGAATTTACCGCGAGATCGCCCGACTTCAACACACAGAGGAAATCTCGTGAAAAAAGCAACCAAACTCTGGGATTTTTCAGTTTTGAGCCGTCTTTTCAGGTTTCTCGCGCCCTACAAGCTCAGGGTCTTCCTGGCTTTGGGGGCTCTGGGGGTGGCCACAGCCAGCGAACTTGCCGTCCCCGTTCTTTTGCAAAACGGCATCGATCAGGGCGTGCTCAAGGCCGACGTCGGCCACCTTACCCTGGTGTGTTTCTTGATCCTAGGACTGATTTTACTCGATCTCGGGGTGTCTTTCTTTCAAGTCTACGGTCTGGCCAAGGTCTCGCAGGACGTGATGCGCGACATGAGAACCTCGCTATTCGCTCGGCTTCAGAGGCGAAGTTCGGGCTGGCTCCACGCGACTCCGACGGGCCGCCTTGTCTCAGGAGTGACGAGCGACGTCGCAACCCTCAGCGACTTCTTCAACACCTTGCTTTCATCCCTGCTCAAGGACTTTGTCACGATGGCTGGGGTCGTCGTAACGCTGTTCATTTTGGACACCCCCCTTGCCTGGTTTACTGTGCTGAGCTTGCCGCCGGTCCTGATTCTTGCCTTTCTTTTCAGGAGGTGGAGCCGCGGCGCCAACAGGAAGGTGCGTGAAGGGGTCTCACGAGTCACCACTTTCCTTTCGGAGTACCTGGCGGGGATGAGCCTTGTTCAGCTCTTTGCCCGTGAACGATCGACCCGTCAGCGTTTTGAGCGTGAGAACGGCGCTCTTTTGAACGCCAACCTGACTGAAATGATGGTCAACGCCGTTTTCCGCCCCCTCATCGACGTCCTCAACTCCATCACCCTCGGTGTCCTGATCTGGTTTGGCACGGGGCTTCACGACCAGGGGCTCGTGACCCTGGGAGCGCTCGTGGCTTTTATCAACCTAGTGGGGAGGTTCTACCAACCCGTGGGCGACATCGCTGAAAACTTCACCCTGCTTCAGTCCGCTATGGCGGGAGCCGAGCGTGTTCAATCACTCTGGGACGACGAAAAAACCCTCCCAGATACTGGAACACTGGACTGGGAGGAAGTCCCCGAAGGTCCGATCCAGTTCCATGACGTCCACTTTCGCTACCAGCCCGAAGAACCCGTGCTGAACGGTCTCAACCTGACCCTGGAACCCGGTAAAACCCTGGCTATTGTCGGCTACACGGGAGCAGGAAAAACCACCCTGACCCACCTGATGACACGGTTATGGGACGTGACGTCGGGCTCGATCACCTACAGCGGACACGATCTGCGCGAGTTCAGGCTCGATTCGCTCAGGCGCAACGTTCAAAGCGTTCTTCAGGACGTGCTTCTTTTTTCAGGGACGATCGCTGAAAACATCGATTTGGGCCGCGGACTGGCCCCTCAGATCATGGAATCGATCTGCCGCCGCGTTCACGCCCACGATTTTATAACGGCCCTTCCCCAAGGCTACGCCACGGTGCTGAGCGAAGGAGGCACCAACCTTTCAGCCGGCCAGCGCCAACTTTTATCCTTTGCCCGAACCTTGGCCCAGGACCCCAAAGTCCTCATCCTGGATGAAGCAACGGCCAACATCGACACCTCGACGGAAAGCCTCATCCAGGAAGCCCTTCGTGAGCTCCTGAAAGGAAGAACCAGCCTGGTCATCGCCCACCGTCTTTCCACGATCCGTGCGGCCGACAAGATCCTCGTTCTTGACCGGGGCAAAATCGCCGAGTCCGGGACCCACAAACAACTTTTGGCTCAAAAAGGATTTTACTACGACCTTTACCGTCTTCAGTATGCCTCAAGTTCACTGGCGAAGGTCGACGAGGAGACCGTAGAGTTCATCGACCCGTCGAAGGATCTCTAGCTTTTCTTTTTGCTCAGACAGGATGTAGGCGCCCAATTGCTCCAGTTTTTCGTCGATCACCTGAAGCAAAGCGTACTTGGGGCGTTTCATGTCTTTTCTAAGCCGCCCCTCCACTTCGGTCATGACGATGGACCTTTCCACGATCAACTTCATGAAACGCCTGATTTTTTCTTTGTAGAGCTGAACGTTTTCAGGACCCGGGTAGCGGACCAGCTCGTGGCCGGCCTCGTGAACCTCGTCGAGCAGGACCTCCAGGTCGGCGTCCTGTTCTGCGGTTTGGGCGCGCTGGGAAACTTCTGGAGGTTCATCCAAAG
>JABEVL010000035.1 GCA_013043995.1 Spirochaetales bacterium
ACCTTCGCCAAAGGCGACAGCCAGAGTGCGGAAGCCTTTGTCGGCGTAGTCGTGGGCGCGTTCGTTGAGCGCCTGGGCGTCCTGGCCGCAAAGTTCCGCCAGAGCGTTCACAGCGCCTTTCAGGACGCGAAGGTTCGTGGTGCCTTTTTTAAGAAGGGCTTCGGTTCGGCGGGTCTTGGGGTCAAAGGGGACAAAAGACGTTTGTGTGTAATCTTGAATTTTCAATCCGCGTTCCTGAGCAGCCGACAAAAAGGCCAGGTCGATGGGGTCGTGGTTCGCTTCTTGAGACGCCAGGGCGGCGTAGAGAAGGACGTCATTTTCCTGGGTGTCTCCCAGCGGGATGACGCCTGCAACCGAAAGCTTGTTCATCGTGATAGTCCCCGTTTTGTCGGTGCACAGGGTATCCATCGTGGCGGCGTCTTCGGCGGCACTCAGGCGGGTGACGAGAACACCCCGGCGCACCAGTTCCAGCGAACCGATGGCCAGACTGATCGTGAACATGGCGGGGA
Source organism: Spirochaetales bacterium (assembly GCA_013043995.1). GTDB lineage: Bacteria > Spirochaetota > Spirochaetia > JABEVK01 > JABEVK01 > JABEVK01. Next base: position 510 of record JABEVL010000035.1, read on the forward strand.
GGGCGACAGGAATCGAAGAAGCAAGCAGAACCAAGGTGAGGGAAAGCACTTCCAGGAGGTCGATCTTGGCAAAAGCCGCGACAACAAAGGCCAGGGCCAGGGTTGAGCCGACGATGATCAAAAGCCAGGTCACAACCTGCTGGATCACTTCTTCCATGTGGAGCTTGGGTTTAGCCACCTGAACAAGCTCTGTCGTTTTGCCGAAGTAGGTCTTGTTCCCTGTCAGAACGACGACTCCTGTGGCTTCGCCGGACTGGACGATGGACCCTGAAAAAATGACGTCCGAGTCTTTTTTTTCGACGGCGAGCGATTCGCCGGTGAGCGCCGCTTGGTCAACCTGAAGATGCCCTTCCATCAGCTTCAGGTCGGCCGGTACAAAGTCACCGGCGCGGATCCGCACCACGTCGCCCGGAACGAGCTCCCGTGCCGGCAGGAGTTGCCAGGTTCCGTTCCGAAGGGTACGGGCGTTGATGCGGAGTTTCTGCTTGAGCGTCTCGACAGCCTGGGACGCCCTTTGTTCCTGGAAAAAGCCCAGAATCGCATTCAAAAGCAAAAGGGCGAGAATAACGTAAAGGTCGAGGTACTTATGGAGAATCGCCGACAGGATGACGACGGCTTCGAGCATCCAGGCGGTGAGGCCCCAGAACTTTTTCAGGAAACTCAAAAGAGCGTTCGGCTTCTTGTCGGGGACCTCGTTGAAGCCGAACTCGAGGGCCTTTTGTGCGGCCTCGGCGGTGCTTAACCCCTCGCCGGGGTGGGTTTTAAGTAACTGAAGAACCTCGCTCAGGGCGAGGTTCTGAAAATCGGTCTTGATTTCAGGGCCTTCCGGCATAGAATCTCCTTGCGGCAAATCTCTGCTGGATACATAACATTTTTTGAAATATTTTAATAGACCATCTTTCACTCACGTTGAGTACCAGCGGACGACTCCGACCTTATTCCGGCGCGAGTTGTAGATCATGCCGCCGTTCCAATACTCCAGCGCGGCGATCAAGCTGTTCCCGCCGTCTGTTTCGTCGCTGTGCGGTCCACGGTAGCTGGCCAGGCCGAGAAAGGTATCAAAGTCCTGCTCGTAAAGGGCCGTCTGGCGGCGCCTGAAGAACTCATTCCACTCGTCAAGATTCTGAAATCCCGTTCCTTCGTCTTCGACGATGAATCTTACCCTTTTTCTGAGGTCGTACCAGATGCGGAGTTTTTTTTGTGGGTCGCTGAGGTTGCCGTGCTTAATGCCGTTTTTGATCAGTTCGGATAATTGCTGTTCCAAGAGATTTCCTTCAAGAAAGTCACGGGGGCAGTCGGCAAGGATGGCCGCAGCGTAATGGCGCACCTTGGAAAGGTCGCTTGGAAACTCGGCGAACCTCATCCCTTGGGCATCAAAGAGTTCGTTGCGGTCGTCGACGATCAATTTTCTAAAAATCAGGGGTTGTTTCAATTTAGCACCACTCTGCTAGAGCCAGGGTCTTGTCGGTAAAGAGTTTGACCAGGCTGACGATGTTGCTCATTTCTAAAACCTTTCGGGGCGTGCCGTTCAGTCCGATCAAGGCGATGCCCCCGCCCAGAGCTCGTGAAAGTTGGACGAGCCGGATGATCGCCCCCACCCCCGAAGAATCAAGGTAGCTGACCGCGTGGACATCGAGTGCAACGCGGGGAAATCCTTCGCGCATTTTGCCGACAATCAGGTTGCAGAATTCGACAGAAGCATAAAGGTCAAGGTCGCCGACAACGGTGGCCAAGACGCCACCGGGCCGACTGCCGGGCTCAAAACTCACTTCCATATTGGCCTCCGGGATACGCGCTTACCCTAGAAAAGCTGTGTGAGGATTGTGTTAATCCGTCGTGAAATCTCTTCTTCTTCACAGAAAACTCATTTTCCTGGTTTAGCCTTCTGGACGAGGATAAGATATGGAAGAAATAAAAATACTCAGTCCTGCCGCCGCGATTCCCAGGGATTCTCAACCGAGCGCAGTTCTGCGGACTGTCCGTTCCGAAAAAGTGTACGGGGCTTCGCTCTTGCGTGTTGCCAGTTGTTTCCGCTTTGTCAATTCGTCCACCCTGGTAGCCGAGGTTGCCCGCGTGTTTCAGCAGGAGACAGAGCTCGACGTGGTTGGCGTTTGTTTTGAAAACGGCCAGGTGTTGGGTTTGGTAACGCGATCCCATCTTTTTGGGTTACTGGGCCGCCCCTTTGGACAAGAGGTCCTGGGGAAAAAGAAAATAGAAGAATTTTCAGAAAAGGCGCAAACCTTTGACCAGCACGCCAACCTCTTTCAGGTAGCTGAGCAGATTCAGCCCCTGATCCAGAGAACAAACGTCCATTATTTTCTTCTTTCAACGCTGGAAGGTCACTTTGCCGGCATTTTTTCGTCGAAAGATCTTTTGCTCTACCTGTCGCAGATCACCCAAGAAGATATCCAGTTGGCGGGAATCCTGCAGGAGCGTCTTGTTAAAGGCCGAGAATCTTGGGACTGGGAAACTGTCAATATCCAGGCCCTGTCCCAATCCGCCAAAGGATTGGGCGGCGACTTTTACCACGTCGTTGCGATTCCCGACGGCAGAATCTTTTTTACCCTGGGCGACGTCTCGGGTAAGGGAGCTGCCGCCTCGATTCTGACAAGTCTGCTCTGGGGAGTCCTGGAATTTTACGACTACCGCAAGGGGCTGAAGACCCTCATCCATCAGCTCAACACGGCCTTGATCCGAACCTTCCACCTTGAAAAATACCTCACGGGGATCTTTGGAATCTACGATCCCCGCCGCCGAGAGGTCGTTTATTCCGACATGGGGCATGGGCACGCCCTGATCGTGCGCAACGGCAAGCCCCGAGCCTTGCGTTTCCCGAACATGAACCTTCCCTTGGGTATCGATCAGGGGCTATCCCCGCAGATCTACCGTTTCCACGTTCAATCGGACGACCTGCTTTGCTTTTATACCGATGGTCTGACCGAGCAGGTCAACGAAAGGGGGGAGGAATGGGGAGAAGCCTCGCTTCTGTCGCTGCTGAAAAAAACAGACCCTGCCGAGGTCCCCGACAGGGTGGTTGAACGCCTAAACGCCCACCAGGGAGCCGTGCCGCGTCTGGACGACGTCACCTGGCTCCAGCTTAACTTCCTGCCTGTCAGTTGATTACTGGTTTTCTCAGGCCGGAGAGCTGGGGAATCAGGGAACGCTGGGCGCCTGGGCTTCTTGTTCCTTCATATCGTGGCGTTCGGCGTAGTGTTTCAGATATCTGAACAGCCGCGGAAGGTTCCAGCGGTAGACGATGGTCCGCGGAACCAGCCAATGGTCGAGCTTGGGGTCTGAAAAGTCCACAGGAACGATCTTTTCATTGGCAGCGAAGGCCCAGTCGTAACCTGCGGATCGGACAAGGGCCTGAACGGGAGGGGGGGCGACACCGTAGGGGTAGGCAAAAAGCGTCGGACGGTACCCGAAGATTTTGGTCAGAGGTGCGGCCGGCTTGAGGGCCTCGGTCCGAACACTCGCGGGGTCGTGTTCCCAGGTGTAGGCCCCCATGGGGTCGTGAAAATAACCGTGGGCTCCCATGTCGAGTCCTTCCTTTTCAAGTTCCCGGATCTGCTTCGAGGTCATTGTGAAGCGGCTCAGGTCGACAGCGTGGGGGTAGATGAAAAGGAACGGTTTGAGACCGAGGGGTTTGAAGATCTTGAAATAAGCTGGGAAAACACTGTGATTTCCGTCGTCGATGGTCAGAACGAGGGAAAGCTCTTTGCCGGTTTTTCCCGCAAGGGCGTCTTTCAGCCCAACGAAACGAAAGCCCAGTGACTCCATTTTCTGCAGCTGCGAGATCGCTTCTTGGTCACTAAAGTCGAGCGACGAGGTGTGCGTTCCTAAGAACGTGTGGTAGTCGAGGATCAGCACCGGACCGGCGTCGGCCCAGGGGGCTGTCCAGCCGGCCAGACCCAGGGTCAACCCCAGGGTCAACAGGAATTTTATCAAAATTTTCTCCTTGGCCTCATCGCGAGGCGCTTACCGAACACCGGAAATTTTCCCATCTTCGGTCAACGCCGCAGGGAAGTCCCTGCGGATTTCGTACATCAGAATACCCGCCGCGACCGAAACGTTCAGACTGTCAATTTTTCCCTGAGTCGGGATGGAAACGATCACGTCGCAGGTTTGTCGGACCAGGCGTGAGAGGCCTTTTCCTTCTCCTCCCAAAACGAGGGCCACGCGTCCTTTCATCTGGGCCTGGTGTGCCGGTGTCCCCGCCATGTCGGCACCGTAGATCCAGAAATCTGCCGACTTGAGCAGCTCCATGGCCCTGACGAGGTTGGGAACTACGGCGTGAGGCACCCAGGCGGCCGCACCGGCGCTGGCGGCGAAAACTGCCGGTGTGTCTGAGGCCGAGCGCCGGGCTGGGATCACCAC
>JABEVL010000004.1 GCA_013043995.1 Spirochaetales bacterium
GAGAATCAGTATGTTTCGAAACATCTTTTCCCCCAAAATAAAAGAAACAATATAAACGAGTTGCCAACCAACGTTTATGTTATTTTAACAGAAAAAGAAAATTATTTCATCAAAATTGGTATGTCAAGCAAACACCAACATGTCGGCGATGACGCCGTACTGGTGTTCAGTCATGAAGGCTGGCCCCCCCTCTCTGCCAACATAGAAGTCACCTGATAGAAGGTGAAAGTGCGGTACAACGAAGGGTTCCGGAATTCGGTTTTGAGGTAAGTTTTGCCGCCTGGGAGTCTAAGCGTTTGTACTGCGTAAGAAGGTGGGCTCCTCCAAGGTAATGAAGCCGACACGAACATCGGATTCGGATTTTGCTTTAATGTTTGAATCGAAAAAAAAGCCGCGAACATTTGCAGTTCACGGCTCTCAATAGTTTTGTGATCCTTAGTGAGAAGTCGGAGCCGAAATCTTAGAAAGATCCGGAGGATTTTTGAGTTCGGTGACGAGGTCATTGTACTGAGGATCCATGACCTTGATGTCTGCATTGCGCTGAGCTGCATTTAATTCGCTTTCGAACGCCGACAAACGAGCCGAATCTGCTCCAGATTTTTCTTGCATCAGACCTTCCCTAAGCGTTGCAGGAACTTTATCCTGAGGAATGATCTCGGCCGGTCTCTTTTCAACAACCTTGATGATCCAGTAGGCCCCTTGAAAAGAAATTGGCGCTGTAACTCCTCCTGCCGGAGTCGCATTAAGCACGTTGATGACCGGAAGGAATTGGGGGTTTTTGTCATCAAGAGCAATCCATTGCGGAATATCACCAAAGTCAGGATCCTTTGATTCTGACTTGCTGTACATTTCATCGAAGGTTTTTCCGGCTTTGATGGCACTGGAGATTTTGTCCGCGGCTGCCTTAGTTGTTAAAACCATACGCTGAATATGAGCAGCATTATGAATTGTGAATTCATCAGCTAAATGTTCTGAATAGTAGGTGCTCAATTCCTGGTCAGTAATCTTCAAACCCTTGGCAGCTAAATTGATCTGGCACAGATGGGGGAGAATCTGGTCCTTTTGAAAATACGCAGGGGTCAAGCCAAGCTCTGACAATTGTTTTTCAAAAGGTTTCACAGATTTTTTGTCCTGAAGATACACCACTTCTTTATAAAGGCTTTGTATATCTGCATCCGTAGGATAGACACCCTCTTTTTTGGCCAGTTGTTCAACAATCTGGTTTTGAATCAATCTTCTCAGGATGGTCGTACCGACAGACTCGTTGGGATAGGGATTTCTTCCATTTGCCGGAAGGCGAAAAATCTGAAGTGCATTGTAGAAATAAACTTGCGGGATTCCAACACCATTGACCGTTGCAATGTTGCCTGAAATCGTCGTAGCACTGCTTCCTGGACCGATGGCTTCAACCTTAGAACAACCGAACAGACTGAGAAAAAAGATTCCAGCCAAAGAGAACACAAGACGACTCATTGAAAGAGCACGCGACCTTTGCTTCATATGATTTCCTTTAAACAAGATTCGGCCATTTTAACTGCCTATGGGTTCATAGTAAAGAGCAAGATGCGGGATATTATCTTTTGATCTCTTTTCAAAAGTCAGGGTGAGGTCATTTTCAGGGAATGAAGAGATTTTTATGAACTACTTGAGGATGAGGAGCAGAGCTCTTGTTAGAAAAAAGGTTGCGTCTGTATTTTTTTGAACGCTTTATTCGACGACTTCCCAGACGTTCAAGGGAGCTTCCTGTCCTCGAAGCAAAGTTTGTCCACGGGGTTTACCCAAAAGGCCATCCCAGGCTCCTGCATGCCAGACCTCGTCAGAAACAAGGAGGTTAGTCCCCATTTCCTTATTCAAGGATTCAAGCCGGCTGGCTGTATTGACTACGTTGCCGATGACTGTGTACTCGCGCCGTTGGGGACTTCCCACGTTTCCGGTAACAGCAGTTCCGCAGTGAATGCCGATGCCGATCCTTGTCGGCGGTATCTCGCCCCTAGCAATTCTCGAGCTCAATTCGCCGCGCAGTTCAATTGCTGCTTTCAAGGCATTCTGCTGAGAATTCCCCTCTGGGAGGGGGGCACCAAAAACGGCCATAAATCCGTCACCCAAAAACTTATTGATGATGCCATGGTTTTTATTGACGATGTCGATCATAAAATCGAAAAGACCATTGAGGAAATGTACGACTTCTTCGGGACTGCGTTTTTCTGAAAAGGCAGTAAAATTACGAATGTCCAAAAATAAAACTGTCACAGGCAAATTTTCACCTAGGTTTTCCTGTGGCTGATTGAGCAGTTTTTGAACAACAGCCGGAGAAACCTGTTGCCCGAACAAGCCGATGACCCGGTTTTTGTCCTCAGAATTTTTCCAAGCCTGCAAAAAACCACTTCGATTCTGGTGCGTAACAACAGCCGTGAGAACTCCGGCAACCAGCAGCATGACAACCTTGAGGAACTCCAGGGCGAGGGTCCCCGATCCGGGAACGGCAAACCAAGCCCCAAGAAAAAGATATTCTGCGGCAGCAACAGCGCTGGTCACCAGCGTCAAAGAAACCTTCATGCGCATAGCCGAAAGGATGATGAAAAGAAAGTAGACAAGGTAGAAGGGACTATCGGGTAACGATTGAGGAGAAAAAGCCGTAGCGGCAACACTCATGGCGATCGTGGGAACAGTCGTTTCTAAAATCGCATTCAGGTAAGCGGCGATTTTCGGAAGACGCTGCCGGCGTCGAATATTCCAACTCAGAACAAGAAAAAAACCGACTTCATACATAAAAAACAGAGACGACCCCAAAAAAGAGGCCAGAGTTGGAAAATGTCTTGAAAAAAGGGCATCGAGCACTTTGGGGAAAAACAGGTGGACGCTCAGATTGGCAAGAAGGAAAAGTCCAAGAACACTTAAAAGGAGCAACGACCTCAAACGTTCTCCGCGAAGGATTCCGACCTCCCATTCACTTTCAATTTGGCGAATCCAAGTTTTCATCCCGTCATTCTAATCGAGGCAAGCTAGACAGTCGAGTACAGATTTTTTATTCTAGCGGTATGTCTTTTTGGAACGATCTTGCTTCCCCTTTTTTAGTTTTAGCCCCGATGGAGGATGTCACGGACCACGTTTTTCGCCGCCTTGTGGCCGACCACGGAGAACCGGACGTGCTGTTCACCGAGTTCACCAGCGCAGATTTTTTGACGTCGAAACAACCCGAAAAGGCCCTTGTCCGTCTTGAAACCTATGATGGGGAACTCTCCCGACGCCCCCTCGTTGCCCAGATTTGGGGAGGTAACCCAGAAACGCTTTATCAGGCAGCCCGTCTGGTCGCTCAAAAAGGTTTCGCTGGCGTAGACCTGAACATGGGGTGTCCCGTCAAAAAGATCTCGCGCAAAGGTGCCTGCAGTGCTCTGATCCGCCTCCCTTCTGTCGCCCTCGAAGTCCTGCAGGCGGTTCGAGAAGGAGCCTGGAGCGTTTCACCAGGTTTTGCGGTAAGCGTCAAAACCCGCATCGGTTGGAGCCGTCCAGAAACCGAAGAGTGGTGCGGTCTGCTTCTCGACCAGCAGCTGGACGCTTTGACCATTCACGGAAGGACTGCAAAACAAATGTCGGAGGGCGAAGCCGACTGGAAGGAAATCGCCAAAGTCGTGCGTTTACGTAACGCTAAAGGACTCGCCACTCGGATTATCGGCAATGGTGACCTTACCCACACCGCCCTATCAGCACGATTTCAACAAACCGGCGTAGATGGCTTAATGATCGGCCGCGGGGTTTTTTCCGACATCGGGATTTTCAACAGAGAATCTTATAAGCCCTTTGAGAGCTGGACAAAAGAGGCCAAAATCGCCCTGTTGGAGCGCCATATTCGGGACCATGAAGGGGCTTGGGGCCAGTCCAAGGACTACGAAAAACTCAAAAAGTTTTTTAAAGTCTACACCAGCGGCTGGGATGGGGCCCTCGAGCTTCGCCAGTTGTTGATGGAAACCCACCGCCACGAAGAAAGCCTTGCCGTTCTGTCCAGCCTTGGGCAAAAAATTCTTTCGAGCAAGCCCTGAGATCGACTCAGGAGTTGCCTCATACCGTTCTGTTTTTATACTGGTCGATCGTTTGTCTGTAAAGTTGCTCAATTCGCAAAGCCATCTTTGAAGCTGTCCAGTTCTGAGCCCAGGCATAAGCTTCTTCCGACTTGGCTTGGTAGAGGGCCGTATTGGTCAGAAGTTTGACAACAGCCGCGCTGAACTCCTCTACGTCGTCGTTCACCATAAAACCGCCGTTGTCACCGTTCATCACTTCCTTGGTTCCCATCAAACCAATAGCGACGGCAGGGGTCCTGCACATCATCGCTTCAACGGTCACGAGTCCCTGGGTTTCAGTCTTTGAGGCAAAGGTGAACACGTCGGCGAGTGTATAAAGATGACGAAGCTCCTTGCGGTCAACATAACCCAGGCACAACACCAGGTTGTCCAGGTTCCTTTGTTTAATCTTGGCCTTGAATTCATCAAGGTAGGGTCCGTTACCGGCGACGACCAGGGTGGCTTGAGGAACTTGAGACTGGATCTTTTCGACCACTTCCAACAAAAAGTCGAGATTTTTTTCCTGGCCAACCCGGCCGACAAAAAGAAGAATTTTACGTCCGCGCAACTGAGGAAACTGCAGGATCCAGCGGGAATGAAGGTGTTCGTCTTCTTTGCTCGTTCCTTTAAAGTCTTCTTCTTGTATTCCCGTAGGAATTACTTCGATCGGACAGTTCAGGCCGTAGCTTTGCAAAACGGCTTTCATAGGAACCGTGGGTGAAATGATCGCATCTGCATGACGAAAGAGGCTGTAAGTGAGTTTTCTTGCCCAGGATCTGCCGAGTTTTTCCGGTAAAAGAGGAAGGTAGTAGTGAACGTACTGTTCAAAGTAGGTGTGGCACGTTTGCACGACAGGAACCTTGTTTTTATTTGCCCAAGAATGAGCCATGAGCGAAGTTGTGAACTCGACCTGGGCGTGGATCAGGTCGGGCGAAAAAGCCGACAATTCTCTAAAAAATCGACCCCGTTGAAAGGGTGACACAAGACGGTCTTCTTTAGAGAAAAAAAGCCCCCAGGACTTCAGACGGGCGACACGGGGGTCGGCGTGGTGCAAGCCCTTGGTGTCTTCAGGTTCTGGATAAGACGGTGCCCAAAGCCTGAGATTGTGGCCGAGCTTGGTCAGTTCATTGAGAAAAATATTGGTTGACACGGTAACACCGTTGATACGCGGCCAGTAGACGTCCGAGGTAAAGGCAATTTTCATTAAGTTTCTCCTCATCTCCATTTATCGTCGCACAGGAAACTACCAGCGATTTTTCCAAGTCAATGCTGTTTGAAGGTCGCTGGTGGGGCCTGAGATTGTATGGTTTTGGTTCCAGACGATCGCAAAATCCAAGCTGAGGCCCAAGCTGGATTCGGCTCCCCAGGGCGATAACCATGTGTTTTGCAAAAGGTCCGGACCCAATGCGCCGCTCAATATCAATTGTTGGGTGTAAGTCGGAGTTCCCGTGGGGGAAATCCAACCCAGGTAGGCGCTTGTCCCGTACAAAGGATTTGTTGTGGTTGTCGTCGTTCCATCGGGCGTCAGGTACTGGAGGGTTGGAGCCGTTGTCAGAACTGAGTTTTCGCCCTGGGCCGTGAACGGGGTCGTCAAGCTTAATTTCCAGTTCCTGGCCCGCTCAATGGTGAGTTTCAGTGTTCCTGTCACCGCGTCAGGACCGGTTCCCAAGCCAAAGGGGTGCGGAATGATGAAGATCCCGTGTCCGTTGGAGCCATCGTAAGTGCTTTGATAACGTTGATAATAGACCGCATTGACGTCCGGGTTAAGGTAAAGAAAAGGGTCAGCGTACGTACCCTCGGCTTGTAAAGTCCAAACGGCGCCCTGAGCCGTCCAAACGTGGCGCAAGCCCAGCAAATAAGCCATGGCGAGGGGGTTTTTGTCAGAGTATTCGGTATTTTTGAATGCGGTTCTAATGTAATCACCGTAGATTTGCCCGTAGAGGTTGAGTCCCGGGAAAGCGGCCCAATCGATATCCAAACTGATGTCCGAATTGGCGTTCGACTGCAAAAGCCAATTATGTCCCGGGTAAAAAGGATTGAAATACTGGGGGTCAAAACTAGCCATGTTGACCAAAAGGATCTCATTGACAGTGAGGGTGAGTTTGTCAAACAGTCTGAAATCCAGCCGATGAAGGATGTAGTAAGTTGTCGTTGCCGGAGTAAACTCGCTCCCTCCGTTAGAGTTTTGACTGGCCTGTTGATCGATGGCAGCCGTTTTATAGTAGCCACCGTAGTAGGTCTGGCTGGGGTCAATAGGATAATCCGAAAAAGGGATGGTCAAGAACGTGTAGGTAAAGCCCCTCCACCAGGTCGAGAATCCGATCTGGTCCACAATCCCGAGATCTGTCGATAAGGCCGCATTCGTGAATCCCGCCTGGGTGCGCACCTTGCCCCTTAAGAACCGCAGATCCCAGTGCTTGCCGCCGATGACCAGACCAGCCCAGTCGGGCCATTGAAAATCAAGTTCACCGACGTTACCTGGAAAATTGGAAATCGGCTGAGTTTGATCTAGGTCGACAAAATAGCCCTTTTGCACGTTAAGATCGAAGGTTGCCCAAGCCCAGCGCTGAAGCCAGCCTTCCAAGGACAACGAATACAACGGAGGCCGATCGTTGTAGTTGTAGAACCAGGGCAAAAAAGCCGAACCCACAGATGAATAGGCTTCGGGGTTGAACTGCTGACCGATCCGGGCGGCAAAGCCGTCTTTACCGCCTTCTTTGTATAAGAGAGGGCGCGGCGTCACCTGATTTTCAACCGCAGTGTAGAGGTTCTCAAGCGCAGGATCGAGCGAAGCACGGTTCAAAAGTGACAATTCCCACTTGATTTGAGCCGTCGTCGAGGGACCAAACCGGGTGGGAAGCGTCTGGCCCTGCGCGGCAAAAAGCTCGGCCAACCAATCGTACACGGGTGACTGTGCCGGAATTGGACGCTCATCGTTTTGAGCGTACCCCATCACAGGCATCAAGAAAAAAGCGGCCAAGATCCAGGCCATCATAAAGTGGAGCTTATTCACAGCCAGAAACTAGCATAAGGACAAGGCGTGGTGCAACTGAAAGGCAACAAAGCGTAAAAACTCCCGCCAGGAGACGTCCTGGGAACGTTGTGATTTGACTTGACACAAGTAAAACTATGGGGTATTTTTTGGCATCTTCGGGGGGCTAGCTCAGTTGGTTAGAGCACTTGCTTGACATGCAAGAGGTCGACGGTTCGAATCCGCCGTCTCCCATTTTTCAGTTTGAACGCTCTGAACATTGCCGCTTCATGAAGAAGCGGCTTTTTTTGGTGTGTTGAGCTTGATGACGAGTGCCTGACAAAATCCTCAACTCTGACCATCGGATCCGTTTCCAGGTTGCTTTCCGGGACTGGCCTGAGCGGTCAATTCCTTAGCTGACATAATTTCAGTTTCCGTCAATCTAAAATGCTTTCCAGAGGGAAACCGCCGGCCTCTGCAACTCCCCTCCGAGGCCCCAGCGCGTGGTTTATTTTGCAAGGATCCCTTCGATTTGCGGGGCTTTCGGGTACCCTGGATCCTGGGACAAAAGTTCGCGGTAGACTTTCTTTCCGCCCTCAAGATCGCCCATATCATACAAGAGGCTCCCCAGCTGGTACCAGCCGTCCCAGTAATGCGGAGAAAGCTTCACAAGATCCTGAAGAACCGACTTGGCGAGGTCTTTCTGACCGGCGTCGATGTAGGCCAAAGCCAAATTATATCGGATGTCCGGGGTGTCATTTTTACTGGCCAAAGCCTTACGAAAAAAATCAATGGCTTGGCTCGAGAGTTTTTTCAAGAGGTAGATTCGTCCCAAGTTATTGACAACAGCCGCGTTGGTAGGAGTTGAATCGTAAGCTTTCAAAAGTTGGGACATGGCTCCGTCCAGGTCCCCTTTTTTTTCGAGGATCAAAGCAATTTGGACACGCGGAGCACTGTAGTCGGCTTTCAACTGGATCGCATTTTGGTAGGCGGTTAAAGCCAGGTCAGGACTTCCTGCTTTTTCAAGGCACTGCCCCAGGTTGAAGTAGTACTCAGGCACTGTTGAGTCCATTGAAACGGCTTTCTGCTCGTTTTCCAAGGCCTGATTGATCTCACCAAGCTGGAGTTGGCAGGTCGAGAGGTCGTGGTACAGATCGGCTCTCTGGTTGTTGAGAACTACAGCTGCAGCGAACTGACTTTCGGCATCCTTATATCTTCCTGCATCGTAGAGGGCCGTTCCGAATCCCGAAAGAAAAGCGACAGACTGAGGGTCCAGACGCGCGGCCGTTTCAAATGACTTCAGGGCTGATTCGATTTTACCTTGATTGGCCAAGGTTCGAGCTAGCTGGAAGTGCGCCAGGGCGAAGTCAGGCTTGAGGTGAACGGCTCTCGAAAAGGCATTCTGCGCTTTGCGGTCTTGTCCAAGCTGAGCGTAAGAGCTACCAACGGCATTGTAGGCCAGAGCATTAGTCGGATCGTACTTGAGGCTCGTCTGAAAAGCTTCCAGAGCTTCTTCATAACGTCGAACAATAAAATAGGCTTTGCCCAACGCGTACCAGACCCCTGCGTTATTCGGGTCGATTTTTAAGGAGGTTTGATAGTCTTGAAGTGCCGCCGACCAATTTTTTGAAGCGGCATAGACGTCTCCTCGAACTGCAAAACCATGGGCGTCGTTGGGGTTAGAAGCTAGTCCAAGACTCAAAGCATCGAGTGCTTTTTGCCGATGATCCGGGTTTTGAGGGTCCTGCAGGAATTCAGCCTCTCCCTTACGCACATTTGCTGAGGCGTTACGGGGATCCTGGTTTAAAACCTGGTCAAATTTGGCTTTGGCCTGCGGATATTTTCCCTCGTTCATCAAACTGATGCCTTCGTCGATGAGCTTTTGTTGGGCTTTTTGAGCTTCTGTCAAACGCGAGGATTCAGCTTTTTCCCGCTCAAGCCGGGCCTTTTCCTCCTTCTGGGCTTCAACTCTCTGCTGAGCCCTTTCAAGGGCTGCCTCGTTACCACCGCTCAAGGCGTTTTGGCCACGAGTTTCCAATCTACTTGAAAGTGTGTTCAAGCTGTTCTTGAGTTGGTCATTGACATTTTGAAGGGCGTTGAGCTGGTTCTCTTGACTCTGTTTTTTTTGATTCTGTTGGTCTTGAAGCAACTGATCCCGCAACGCCATTGCCTGGGTATCTGAAGCGTTTTGGATGAGAAGACCGTCCAGGAGATCAAGGGCCCGCTGGTAGTCACCGTGTGCACCGTAATCTGCGGCCAACTTGATCGTGTTCTCCCGGCGTAAAGCCTCCTGGTTTTTTCCAGGAGTTAGGCTAAAATAAAGCACGGTTCCCAAGATCAGGAGGGCTACAACTCCTGCGGCGATAAAAAGGATTTTTCGAGCGTTCATCCCAACATTCTCCTTTAAACGAAGTAAAAATCAAGAATGGGTTCTAAAGATTTTTATTGCGAAAGGGAAAAATCACCTTCATCTGAGCGGACCCCTGCTGGGCCTGTTCCCAAGGCTTTCGTATCTCCCGAGACATTTTTCAAGGAATTTCGGATTTTTTCTAGGATAGCATCCTGTTTCTTTTTTTCTGCTGCAGCTGCGGCTTCGGCTGCGGCAAGGGCCTCTGCCTGTTTCTTTTTCTCGGCTTCAGCTTCGGCTTCGGCCTTGACCTTGGCAGCGGCATCCTCAGCTTCCTTTTCTTTTTTCCGCGTTTTTTCTGCCAAAATCTGGGCTTCCTGGTCAATTTGGGCCTGGGTCAACAGCGCAATCACCTGGTCTATGGTCTGTTTTTGCGGATTTGAAGGAGCTAATTTTTGGTAAGTTTGAAAATCAGACAAAGCACCCGGCCAGTTTTTCATTTCCAGCCGAACGTTGGCACGGTTGAGGTAGGCCTCTGGAAAGCTGGGGTTCGACTCTAAAGATTTTGAATAGGCCGCATCGGCCGAAGTCCACTGCCGAAGGGAAAAATCGACCAGTCCCAAGTTGTACCACAGCAGGTAACTCAAGTTCCCCCCAAGTTGAGCTCCCGTTTGGAGGGTAAAAACTGCCAGTTGTTTCATTCCCAATTTTTGATACACAAGGCCCAGATCAAGGTAAAGTCGTTCCGTTGCGGGTCCCTGGGCCAAAGCGGCTTCCAGAAAGGTCCGGGCCTGGTCATTCTTATTCTGACTGAGGGCGTCTTCACCTTCTTTTTGATAGTCAATGGCCCAAAGGGAAATGATCCCGAACAAAAAAAACAGAGCTAAGGAAAGCTTCTTGGCCTGATTTGACAACCATTTGAGGAAGTAATACGATGGAAAAAAGGTATTTATGTCGCCGATTCTGATCTTCATCATCATCATTCTCGGCTGCACAATCGGTATCATTACCTTTCTTGTGCTCCGTTCTGTCCTCGCTCCCAAGAGAATCTCTACCTTAAGTGCACTTGTCAAGTCAGGAAAAGCCGGTGTAGCTATTAAATCGGCCAAGGCAATTCTTACCAAAGATCCTCGAAACCCAGAAGCCCATTACTTTCTGGGCCTGGCCTACCTCGCCGACAATAAACCCGAGCTCGCCCTGATGGAGCTCAAAACCGTCAATCAGATGGGAGTCTTTCAGGGACTTCTTGTAGAAAAAGAATTTCGTAAGAAAATTGCTGAACTCTACCTTCGTTTCGAACAGGACGAAGAGGCGCTGAAAGAATACCTTCTTCTCATCAAGTTTGAACCGGACGTTCCTGAGTACTACTTCAAAGCCGGCCAGATTTTTGAAGAAAGAAACAAGGCTGACCAAGCCCACAAATTTTACCGAAAGTGCATCGATTTAGACCCCCGCAACTCCGACGCCCATCTGAAACTCGGTATGCTTTTTTTCAGAGCAAACAGGCCCAATGAAGCTCGGCAGGAACTGGAACACGCCCTTCAACTCGCACCTGAAAATTACAACGCTTACTTCTTTCTAGGACGTTTGCTCAAGGAATCGCACGACTTTAACGGAGCGCTTTCGGCATTTGAAAAATCCACCAAAGACCCTGAGCTGAAATTGAAAGCCCTAGTAGAACGGGGAAGCTGTTTTCTCGCTCAAAAAAATTACGAACGGGCCATCATTGAGCTCGAGAGGGCCATTAAACTGTCACCCGATGATACGGACAAAGAAATGCTGTTTGCCCGGTATTTTCTTGCGCATTGCTACGAAAAAACACGAAACATCGAACGCGCCATCACAGAGTGGGAAAAAATTTATTCCAAAAAGCCAACCTTCAAGGATGTAGCCGAAAAACTGGCAGCCTACCAGGACCTGCGTATCGACGATAAGATCAAAGACTACGTGACTTCTCAAAAACAAAAGTTCATGGAAATCTGTCAAAAGATCGCCTCGACCATGGGGTTTTCGGTTCAAAGCTGTGAGGAAATTCCCGGAGGCGCCGTTCGCATCGTTTGCATTGAGAATGAGTCGGAAAAATGGCGTAATGTCAAAAAAATGCCCAAATTGATGCAGTTTTACAGAACGAGTTCGAATATCGACGAAGCCCCCTTGCGCGAGGTCGTCGATGAGATTCGCCGCCTGGGAGCGAATAAATGTTATATGGTCACGAACACGGCCTTCACCCGAGCCGCCCAAACGTTTGCCGAAACACGGCCTTACGAACTGTTGGGCAAAGACCAGCTTCAAGATCTTCTCAAGCGTACCGAGATCTAACTCGATGAAGATCTTGTGTATTGCCGACCACATTGACCCCCTCGTTTACAGTGCTCAAATCAAGGAGCGATTCAAGGATGTTCAGCTCGTCCTAGGGGCAGGTGATCTTCCCATTGAGTACTACAGCTACATTGTGAGTTGTCTGAATGTTTCCTTGCTCTTTATCTTTGGAAATCACAATCTCTCCCGGCTCAAACACTTTCAGCGCCATGACACCTCCCCCAATGAGCTCATTGCAGAGGAGAATTTCAGAAACCAGTCAGCCTCGGGGGCGACCTACCTTGAAGACCGGCAAAAGAAAATTAAAAACGTGCTTGTGATCGGTTTGGGTGGATCGATGCGGTACAACGATGGGGACCACCAGTTCAACGAGTTTCAAATGTACTTGAGAATTTTTAAACTTATTCCCCGCCTTTTGTGGAATAGAATCTTTTACGGACGTTGGTTGGACATCTTGCTTACACACGCCCCACCCCGTGGAATTCACGACAAAGACGACCTTTGCCACACGGGTTTTAAAGCTTTTTTGAGTTTCATGGCTTGGTTCAAGCCCAAGTATCTTGTTCATGGCCACATTCACCTTTACAATTTAAATGATGTCAGGAAAACACTTTACAAAAAGACCCAGGTGATCAATTGTTACGATCACTTCGTTTTGGAGTATACACCATGATTTCTCGCGAGACGGTCAACATCCAGGCCACTCAAGACTTTGACAAGGCACGCACAAAAGAATTTTTTTCCCGGGTTCTCCATTTTCTTCGCCCTCAAAAAAATCAGCTTTTGAATTTCAATGAAGTCAAAACGCTCTTGCGACCCAATGCTGAAATCTACCGGGGGATGCAAACTGTTAATATTGACAGCATCGTGGGTTCCGAAGGTCGCTATCGGGACTTTAACGCCGTCTTTCTGCCCAAAAACGAACACATGCGCTCTCGTTGGGAGTCTGTGGATAAGGCACACATTCAAGACGTGATTCTCCCTCCGATCAAGCTTTACAAGGTCGGAGAGGTTTATTTTGTCCGTGACGGCAATCATCGAGTCTCGGTTGCCCGCTCTCAGGGTGTACAAGCCATTGACGCGGAAGTGACAGAGTTTAAGACCGATTATAAGCTCGAACAGAATGAAAACCTCGAGGAATTACGCGATAAACTTCTGCGCTATGAGCGTGAACGTTTTGTGGAGCAGACCCACCTGGATCAGATCATCCCCCTGGAACATTTAGAATTTTCTGACCCTGGCAGGTTTGATGAAATTCTTCAGCACATCCAAGGCCATAAATATTACATCAACCTTAACATCGCCGAAGAAATCAGCTTTCAGGACGCTGCTCTCTCTTGGTACTACAATGTGTTTCTTCCGATTATTCAAACGATCAGCCACGAAGGGGTCATCACACGTTTTCCAGGCCGAACAAAAGCCGACCTGTACATCTGGATTGTCAAACATTGGGATGAGCTCAAGGGAAAGTATGGTGAAAAAGTCTCGCTCAAGGACGCAGCCTTGGACTTTTCGCACCGGAAGGGAAAAAGTTTATGGAGTCAGTTTTTGGGACTGTTCAGGAAGTGATTTCTCTTGAGCCACAGTTGTGATGGCACTTGGAGTTCCGTCGACGGGCCAGTTCTCAATCTTTTTTGTCTTCTTGCCGTCCCAGATCTGAACCTCCCGCGAGCCTTCGGGACCATCAAAACTTCCGGTGGCCACAAGACCTTGCGAAAAATCAACGGGTCCCAAGGTTAAAACCTTTTCTTTCACCTGCCATTTGTAAAGCTTACCAGATTCCCAACGCCATACCTGGAGACGGCCCTCTGGAAGAATGGCCTCGCAACCCAAAACCTCAATTTTATTCCCGGGTGTTACTCCCACAAAACTTGGGAAATTTCCTGCCGAGGGAAGGTTCAAGGTTTCCCAGGCTCCCGCCTCAAACAGCAGAGCCTGAACGGGAAGCTGAGCTCCGGGAGCACCCCGGCCTACAGCCACGATTTCTGCCCCTTTCCAGACAAGATGGGTTAAAAGGCCGCGCCAACCCTCGGGTGCAGGGATTCGTTTTCCGTTTTTCCACAAAAACGGACTACCGTTTCTGAAGCCGCAGGCGGCAACATTTTCACCATTCCCCAGGGC
>JABEVL010000005.1 GCA_013043995.1 Spirochaetales bacterium
GCCCTTCGACGGCCCCGACGTAATTGAAGATTTTTTCGGCAAGGACACCCATACCGGGGCCACCTGCCGGTTCAGTTCCGAGGCGGCGGACAACTTGACGGGTGAGCGTGGCCCAGGTTTCTCCGTGCGGAAGAAGGTCTTTTTCAAGGGTTTTGAGGTTAATGTAGGCGTCAATCCCGTCGGCTAGCGGGGTTTTCAACCTGTTCAGGTCAAACGGATGCGCCACAGGAAAAACTGGCTGCTGATCAAAACCCGTGAAAAGGGCGACGTAGTTTCCCTCCAGGAGACTTTTAAGACCCTTGTTTTTTTCTTGATTCTTGAGAAGAAAGGCCAGGATTTTGGGGTAGTTTTGCTCGGGTTCCTTCAAGGCAAAGAAATAAACAGCTCGCAGGGGCTTGTGATCATGCGGGAGCGAAAGGATGGCGGCCCCTGCCGGTTTCGACAGGTCAAGCTCCGAAATGGGGAACATCGAATTCTGTTCCCACACTTTAAATGCCTGTTCGAGGTTTTCCTGTCCTCGGTCCATAAAACCTTGGACAAATTTCTCGGATTGTTTCAAAAATTCGGCGGGATTTTTGATCTGGACAACGGCAACGGCGTCCTCGGGAACAAAAGATAGGACCGGCGAGGAAGCAGGACAGCCGGCAAGAACGAAGGAAAGTATCACAAAAACGCCAAGTATGCCTAAATTTTTCACGCCCTTCTCCTTTTTAATAACAGTTTTTATTGTTCTTCTTTGACCGCAAAAACGCAAGGTCTGATTCAACCTTGACTTTCAGAGTCAAATTCCCCATTATACTCATATTGAACATAAGGGGGTCCACGATGACCGCAACCGCTCCGGCGTTTACCCCGGAGGTCCGCCAAAGAACGGCGGCTCTTTACCAGAAGCTCAAGCACCACATTCCCGAAGTTGAATGGACCCTGACAGCCCCCCTGATTGACGCCATCCAAGGCCTCAAAACTGAAAAGAAAGCCCTTGTGTTGGCCCACAACTACATGACACCCGAGATTTTTCACGGTGTCGCCGACGTTGTCGGTGACAGTTTGGCTTTAGCCCGAGAAGCAGCCCGGGTCAAAGCCGAGATCATCGTCGTGTGCGGCGTTCACTTTATGGCCGAAACCGTTAAAATCCTGAACCCCGACGCCAAGGTGCTGATTGCCGACCTGGACGCTGGATGTTCCCTGGCGGAGTCCATCACCCCCGCCGACGTCGAGGCGTTGCGCAGCCGCTACCCCGGCGCCCCCGTAGTCACCTACGTCAACACCTCAGCGGCCGTCAAAGCAGTCAGCGACGTGTGCTGCACTTCGGGGAACGCCCTGGCTGTTGTCGAATCTCTGGACTCCGACGAAGTCATCTTCATCCCCGACCAGTACCTGGCGCGCAACGTCGCACGGCAAACAAAAAAAACGATCCGGTTTTGGGAAGGTTCGTGCATGGTCCACGAGATCTTCACTCCGGCCGACCTTCAGCAGATGCGCAAGGATTACCCCGGTGTGGCCATCATGGCCCACCCGGAATGCCCGCCGGATGTCGTGCACGAAGCTGATTACGCGGGTTCAACCGCTCAGATGATCCGTTTTGTCCAAGAAAAACGTCCGCGGAGGGTCGCACTGATCACCGAATGTTCCATGAGCGATAATGTGGCCGTGCAGTTCCCCGATGTCGATTTCGTTCGTCCCTGCAACCTGTGTCCCCACATGAAAAAGATCACTCTTCCCAAAATTCTGGCCACTCTGGAAAACGAGACTCCCGAGGTCCTGGTTGACCCCGCCTACATTGAACCCGCCCGGCGCGCCATCGAAAGGATGCTTGAGGTCAAGGCCGGCTGAATTGCGCACTGAAACCTGGGAGACCGTCGTCGTAGGAACGGGCCTTGCAGGCCTGGTCACGGCCCTGTCCTTGGCTCCGCGAAAAACTCTTCTTGTCACAAAATCCGAGGGTTTGCGGAGCGGCTCGACCCCCTGGGCTCAGGGTGGCGTCGCTTTTCCCGTCGATTCGGACGATATTCCCGTTCACATCCAGGATACCTACCTGAGCGGCGACCGGTGGGGGGATCTGGCCGCCATACAGTTTATGATCGAGAAGGCCCTCCCTGCGCTCACCTGGTTAGAAGAACAGGGCTTTGTCTTTGACCGGGGCGCTGATGGCGAGTATTTACGCGGGCAAGAGGGAGCACATTCCCGCCGCCGTATTCTTCACGCCGAAGGCGATTCCACCGGGGCAGCGCTGTTTGAATTCTTTCAAAAAAAGATCCTGACGGCTCCCCATGTCACGCTGAGAACTTCGACCTGTGCCGTCGATGCCGCCCTTGACGGCGGTGTCACAGGTCTGCGGCTCTGGGACAAGGACGGGCCGTTCCTGGTCAAAACATCACAGGTTATTTTGGCCACGGGCGGATACGGGCAGGTTTTTGCCAAAACAACCGCGCCTGAAGAAAGCACGGGAGACGGAACCGCCCTGGCCTTGCGGGCGCGGGCGGACCTCCGCGACGCCGAGATGATCCAGTTCCATCCCACGGGCCTGGGCGGCGTCGTTGCACACCAAATTCCTTTGCTGACCGAAGCCCTACGCGGCGACGGGGCGCTTCTTGTCACGAGTGACGATCCCGGAAGTGCCAATGGACTGAAACCTTTGGCCATTCCTCACCCTCTCGGCGCCTTGGGCCCTAGGGATCTGGTGGCCCGTACCGTTTATGAACGCCTGAAGTCGGGTTACCCGGTCTGGCTGGACGCCCGTCAGGTTCTTCACCTCAACGACCAC
>JABEVL010000036.1 GCA_013043995.1 Spirochaetales bacterium
CCGATCGCCCGCGGAATCGCCATCGGGACCTGCAGCCACGCCGTGGGAACCTCCAAGGCCATCAGCCTGGGCGAGGTGGAAGGCGCCATGAGCGGGATCGCTTTAGCCATGTCGGGCCTCATCACCGTCCTCCTCTGCTTGTTTTTAAGCGTCCGGTAAAGCACTTTTCCGGGTAGCCTTTCCCAACAGGATTCTGCAAAGCGGGTTTTCCACCCCGCACTTCGCCTTGAGGCCCACCCGCAAAAAGAAAAGGCGGCCCGAACGTCCAGGCCGCCTAAAATGTCACCCGGTTCACGGGCTCTACCTGCCTAAAAAAACCGAGGCGGCCCCGCCGCAAGTTCTGCGGGACACGCCTCGTTCCATCAGATTCCTCCCGGACTACTGGTAAACCCTCACCCAGTCAACGTCCATCGTTTGGGGCGAGACGGTCGCTGAAGTGGGGTTT
Organism: Spirochaetales bacterium; assembly: GCA_013043995.1. Classification (GTDB taxonomy): domain Bacteria; phylum Spirochaetota; class Spirochaetia; order JABEVK01; family JABEVK01; genus JABEVK01. Next base: position 446 of record JABEVL010000036.1, read on the forward strand.
CCCGGCCACGTCCCTCCTACAGCCAGGTTGAGCAAAATGAAAAAGGATTGCTGAAAGGTCGTGCCCGTCGTCGAGTCAGGCGTCACGCTGCCCTGAGCCACGCCGTCCACATAAAAGGTGATCGAGGTGCTCGTCCAGACGACTCCAAAGGTGTGAAAGGCGCTGGCAAAGATCCCCGAAGGCAGGGTGTACTGTTCCGGCTGGTAGCTGGCGTTCGAACTCGTTGAGCTGTTCCACAAGTGGATGGTCCCGTAAACTGTTGAATTGCTCGGCACCAATGTCGAACTCGTCGTGTTGGTGCTGCCGATCATCTCCATAATATCGGTCTCGCCGCACTGGGGCCAGCCCACCGTGCCGATATTCGATCCCAGCATCCAAAAGGCCGGCCACATCCCTGGTCCATAGGGGAGCTTGATCCGCGCTTCAATTTTCCCGTAGGTAAAATTCTTGAGCCCTTCGGTTTTGAGGCGTGCAGACGTCCAATTACCGATGGAATCTTCGCTGGCCGTGATGACCAGACACGAATCGAGGTAACTGCCATCCTGAACATTCTGAATGGACGCATTGGTGGTCGTGTAGGTTTCAAGCTCGCTATTTCCCCAGCCGCCGCCGCCCGTGTCGAAGGCCCACTTGGCCGTGTTGATGCTCGAGCCGTTGAACTCAGAACTCCACAGCAAGGTCCCTCCGTACCAGGGATCGCCGTTGCTGGCAGGCTCCGCGGTAGGAACAGTGACTGAAACAGCGGCAGAATAGCCCCCGTAGGTGACGGTCACCGTGGCAGTGCCGCCAGCAACCGCCGTTATGACACCGCTGCTCGAAACTGTAGCGATGGAGGAAGCACTCGTGGTCCATTGGCCATTCGTCAGGGCAGCCGTCGATCCGTTCGAGTAGTGCGCCGTCACCGCAACAGACTGGGTGGCTCCCGGGGCCAAATTGACACTTGTCGGGTTTACTGTCAGGCCCGTCAAGCTCGTTCCCGACGGTACCGTGACCGAAACTGTCGCCGACAAGGTACCCGACGTCACCGTGACGGCGGCACTGCCGCCCCCTACCGCCGTGATGACACCGCCTGCAGACACGGTGGCAACAGACGGCGTATTTGAACTCCACTGGGCATACACCAAGGCGTTTGAACTTCCGTCCGAGTAGTGCGCCGTTGCGAGTTCGGCCTCGCTCGACCCCACAGCCAAAGATACTGTAGCGGGACTGGCTGAAATACTGGTCAGCGTCACCGTCGTTGAGGAAGAACTTGAGTCTGTTGGCGAAGAACAGGCACTCGTCCAAGCCAAAAAAATAAGAACCAGGATCGTCAATCCACTTGACCGCCAAAATCTCATACAAGTTCCTCCAGGAGGGCACAAATCAAGATCCTCAATTTTGTGTCCAGTAAATATCATCCACGGCAATTTTAGGATTGCTCGTTCCGTTTAAAGTGGCGGTGTTGCCTGTCGATGCGTACAAGTCCGCCATAAGGAAGGGCTGTGCTACCTGAGCTAAATTTAGCTTTGCCGTCGACGGTTGTCCATAGGCAGGTGTAGCGACCGCCGAAATAGCTGAAATGGGAATTGAAACATTGCACCAGCTGCCGTTGTTGACGTACCCGTAGGTGTTCGAGGACGGATCCACGGGCAAGATGGCCTGAACGGCGGTGTTGCTGGCTGCCGAACCTGTAAAGAACCCGAACTCCAGCTTACCCTGGTAAGTTGTCCTGACGCTGAAATGCAGATGCCCGCTTGCAAAGTTGCTCAGGTCGTCGGAGTTATTCAGATTCAGAAAGTATCCCCAACCCCAAGCGGGGTTGTTCACACCCGGTGTTGGTTGAATAGAATAGTATTTGGTACCCTCGGCTGCCGTATCGGGTGCCACGGCTGTAATTTCCGAACCACTGGCCGTTGCCGGAGTATTCCAGGCATTCCAAGACAAAGGAAGCGGGTTTGGAACCGAAACTCCCGTACTAGCAACGACCGAATCTGCGTAAACCAGATATTCGTTGGTCGTGATGGTCGCGTTGGTCACAGGGGCCGTGTAGCAAACCGCATTTGCTCCTGTATACGTGAGACCGCCTCCCGCCGCAAGACTTTCGTTACCCGGAATCTGAATCGTTTCTGAGTTGCCGTTGTTCGTCACGGTTGTTGTGCTCGCCGCCGGAAAAACACTGTAAAGGCTGTAACGAGCGTACCTATTGACGTCAAAGAGTCCCCAACCATCGTCCCCGCCTTTCCAGGGTTCGTCAAAAGCTTCAAAATAGAAGATGTTTTTTGGACCGGTCGTCCAAGAATTTAAAAGACTCAGAAACATTTGTTGATTGACAGGGTGCGCCATATACTGTTCTGCCGCGACTGAAGAATTCGTGGCCACGGCCTTCCAGCCGGTTTCTCCGATAATAATCGGAAGCGAACCATGACCCTCAGACGCTGCATAACTTTGCACAGCATTAAAATTGGCCTGTTCATCAACAAACGCGGCATTCATCATCGCCGTGGCGCGCGGAGAGGGCGAAGACCCTGAAGCGGTCGCGCTGGCCGAGCTCTGCTGCCAGTCATAAAGATTGTAGGGAGCATCTGAGAAGGCATAAGAATGCATGGAAATATAATCGACTGAAGCAAGGATAGCCGCCGTATCGTAACTCCCCGTTCCAGGCCCCCCATTACTGGCCCCATTACTATCGGCCCAAAAGGCCCAGTTGTCATCCGTTGTCACGGGCTGCGCGATCGCACTTCTAACCTGCGTGATGTAACCCACCATATCCGCAACCGGAACTTTGAGACCGGACCAGTTGACCATGGTTTCATTCCCCACGCTTACCCCTTCGACAATCGCGGGATACTGATTTGCGAGCTTAATTCCTTCTGCGATCTCGACCTGGTTGGCAGCGTCGGAGGTCGACTTGGGCCCGCTGATCCAAATTCCGAGTTGGACCTTCATGTCGTAGCCAAGATTTTGAATTTCCTGGAGAACGAGCGGCGTTAAACCGTCTGTATTGCTGCTAAAAACTCGAAGCAAGCTGTAACCAGCTTGTTTCAGCAAGGTCAAATCCTGATCCACATTGGCGGCCGTAGGAACCCCCGAACCGGAACCGGGGGACGAGGTGGTTCTGTAACCTTCATAAGCTATGGCTTTGCGCGTAAAAAAATCCGAGGGAAGAGCACGGACACTAACCTGACTGACGGGCGTTATTGCCGTCCCTGTCGCCGACCTGCAATCTGTCATAAAAAAAAGGACTGTCAAACTCGCCATCAAAAAGAAAAAAATCTGACGGTAATGCGTTTTCATAAAAACCCCTTCAAGAACAAAAAAAGAAGTCCCCTGGACTAACCAGGGGACAAACAACGTCAAGTCCTTACGATCAATGGAAGTAGATGTTATCCATATAAATCTGAACGTCAGAGCCAAAAGTGCTACTGGCGAGTTGCGATGTCGTTTGATTCGTGAATTTCAGCTGACGAATCGTGCTCATGTCAAAACCTGAAGGCATCGGAACTTCGAGGTCGGTCCAGGCATTCTGTGTCAGACCCGTGAAAGTCACCGTGGCCCCCGTGGTTCCAAACGTGTCCGTCGTGGCATTGATCACGTCAACGGACAAAGTCGTCGCATTCGCCGTCCAGTAACTGATGTGAAGGAAGGTCTTTCCCGTGGCATTGATCGGAGCGGGTGTCGTATCGGTGGAGGCTCCGTTGGGCCCCGAAACATCAACCCCCTGGTAATTCACCAGATTCATCAATTTGACGGTTTTTCCCGCTACAGTCGTATCGGCGATGCTACCGCCTTGCCCCCAG
>JABEVL010000037.1 GCA_013043995.1 Spirochaetales bacterium
GCCGGCAGGAGGGTTTTCCCGTCGGAAGAAAAATCTTGACTTTTAAGGACGGGACGATCCGACTCTGAAGCATTTTGATAAACCAAAACTAAGTCTGCAACGTCGGTCCAGGCGATGTCGTCCCCGTGAACGTTGCGCGAATCAATGGTTCCGGTCAAGGACAAGGACTCCTCCCCACCACCGATCAAGACAGACCTGCTGCCCACAATTTTGGCAAAGCCGCGGGAATCGACAGAAACAACACGGACGGTGAGTTGGAAGTTTTTGATCTTCAGGTCTGAAGAAGACTCGGATTTATCGGACTCAGCACTGTTCCCAGGTCCCAAAGGGGGCAAACCGGCGGTGGAGGATCCGAACGTCATCGAAAGTGATTTTGAAGTGGCCCTTGAGGCCTTAAAAGAAAGGGAGGCTTCTCCCGTCAGAACGACGTGTAAGAAGTCTCCCTCGTGAAGACGGTATCGGCCCGTATAATAACCCGTGGAGTTGGGATCCCAGAGGGATTCTGAACTCAAAATTCCTGCCGCCAGCAGAAATACTACGAACCAAGCCGCTTGACGCATCAAGAATTCCTAGCGAATTCTTTTTTTATGCCGGTTTTTTCTCAGCTTTTTCTTGCGCTTATGGGTGGCGATCTTCTTTTTTTTCCGCTTTCGTCCGCAGGGCACCGTTGGTCTCCTTCCGAAAAGATTCGCCGAGTATACTCCCCGGCTTACACCTGAGTCAACTCCCGCCAGACTTGCAAAAAAATCTCAGGTTGATCAGGGTTCAAGCTAACGACCCCAGGGATGCGGCGGAAGAACGTTCTCTGGCGCTTGGCGTATTGCCGGGAGTGGAAGCGCAATCGCTCGACAGCCTGGGAATAGCTGGATTCTCCGCGCAAAATCCAGGGAAGGAACTCAGCGTAACCAATCCCTCGGAGGGCTGGGGTGTTTTCGTCGTAGCCTTGGGAAACAAGCGCCCTGATTTCTTCGACGAGGCCTTGAGCCAGCATCGCATCAATCCGCTGATCGAGCCGCAACAATAATTCCTCGGGGGGACGCTCCAGGGAAAAAAGGCTAATGGCGTAGTCTTCACGGATTTTTTCTTTCCTGGGAAAAGAGGAGAGGGGACGCCCGCAGGCCAACCAAACTTCCCAGGCACGAAGGAGTCTGTAATGGTCAGCTTTTCCGATTCTTTGAGCCGAAGGAGCATCCACCTCTTTGAGCCGGGAACGAAGCCCCTCGGGCCCCCATGACTCCAGGTCGCGGGCCGCCTGCTCCCGTGTTTGTGTCGTCGAGGGGGGCGCTGTCGGCAACCCAAAGAGAAAATTCCAGAAATAGAAGGCTGTTCCGCCGCAAAGGACGGGGATCTTATTTTTTTGATGAATGAGATCAACGGCTTGCTCGGCCAAGGGAACAAAGAGTCCCACATCAAAGGCCTCTGAGGGTTCTAGAATATCCAAAAGGTGGTGTGGAAGAAGAGCCCGTTCCTCGGCACTCGGCTTGGCTGAGCCGATGTCGAGTCCTCGATAAATCTGTATAGAATCAGCAACGACGACCTCGCCACGATCGCCAAGCTGGTCCAACAAAAATCGGGTTTTCCCAACGGCTGTCGGACCAAAGACAAGAACAACGGGCCTAATCTTCGAGTTGGTACTCAATTTTTCGGGTAAAAATTTGTTCTAGGGAGGTGGAAACAACCTTAAACCCGTGTTGTTCCAAATCCTCGTCGCCAATTTCTGTAATTTGACGCGCTCGACGAATCACGGCGTTCGTCACTTCGTAAATATTGCCGTTGAAATCAACGATTTTTTCAAGACTTATGGCCATGAACCCTCCCAAAAGGCAAAGACGAATCATAATGCAAACAGGTTTCACTGTAAAGAGCTCTTTTTCTAAGGATTGTCAAAAACAACAGGAGCCTGCTGTTCTTCCAGCTCTTTCAGACGGGCACGAACCCTCTGAAGGTCTGCGCTTTTGCCCAGGGTTTTCCAGTTCTCTTCAGCTTTTCTCAAAAGCTCGATCTTGAAAGCTGTGGGAACGCCTTCCCCTGATTGCCGTTCCGCGGTTTCGCGCAGCCTTGCGGCGTTTTCGAGCTTTCCTTCTGCCTCGGAGAGATCAGCAAGAGCAGCCCGAGCTTCAAAAATTGAAAGATCGTCGCCAAGGGTCAGAGCAGCGGTTAAAAAATCACGCGCTTGGTCCCATTTTCCTTGCCGGGTGGCCCACCTTCCGGCGATTCTGAGGGCCTCAGACCTTTGAGACGGCCAGGGAGCACTGCGGGCCAGCTCGGACAAAGCCTGCAGGGCATTTTTGGAATCGACGTCGATCTGGCTCTTCCACCACTCCAGGTCGATTTGGGAACGGACCTCCGAAGAAAGCGGCCAGCTCTGACTGGCTTTGTAGAACGCCCTAAAAAAATCCTGAGCGCCGTGCGACATTTGGGAACAGGCTGCGCTCACCACACCCACCGCCTGAGGACTCTTCCCCCAAACCTTGAAATACTCGGCATAGCGCTCCAGGGCTGCCTGGGGATCCCCACCTGAAGCGACTAGGGCACCGGCCGCCTTGGGAAGTGCGATCTGTGACGCTTTGGTTTGAGGATAGTCGGCAACAACGCGGGTGTAGGCTCTTTGGGCTTCCCTAGGCTTTCCTAAATTCTCTGCGGCGAGAGCCCAGCGGACCAGAACCTCGGCAACAGCTTCCTTATTTTTTTTGTAGACCTCGCCCATTTCCGTCAATATTTTCCATGCCTGGTAGGAACGTCTTGTATTGAGTTCTGCCAGGGCCGACTCCTGCCACCACGTGATGGGCAACTCTGGATCTCGCTTGCTGATTTGCGGCGTCCAAACGGCCAAAGCGGCGTCCCACTGGCTCTGGCGGGCAAGGCAGACCCCCTGGTAAAACCTGGCTTTCAGAACGTTTTTGCTGTCGGGAAAATCCTTGGTGTAGGTTTCATAGGACTCGGCAGCCTGGGACCAATCCCCTGCTGTACTCAGAACCTGGGCTCGAGACCACTCAGCCTTCTCCCTTTCAGCCGGATCTGTCAGGTGAAGCAAGGATTGAGTATAGGCCTCTGCAGCTTTCCGAAAATGCCGTTCCCCCGCCAGGGTCGCGCCCAATGCTGTCCACGCCTCACCCGCCCACGGACCTTGCGGAGCCTCATTCAGAAGACGCCTCAAACTGTCTTCGGCAAGGTCGGGTTTACCTCCGCCCAGAAAGGCTAAACCTCGGGCCAACAACGCCCTCTGGTAGAGTTCAGTTTTTTCCAGACCGTTTCCCAGGTTCTCCATCAGGGTATAAAAGTAGCCTTCTGCCCTTAAAGGCTCGCCCCGAGTCATGTAGATCATCCCTTGAAGGTAACGGGCCTCGCCAGCTTCTGACGATTGAGAAAAGTGGTCTGTGAGGTTTTGACAGATTTTCAATGCGGCGGTGTTGTCTCCCAGGGCGTGTTCGAGCCGGGCCGACTCCAAGAGGTAAAGCGGCAGGTTCGAAGAGTGGGGAAAATGAGCCAGCAAGAGGTCCACGGTGTGACGTGCCCCTTCCAAGTTACCCGCCAGACGGTAAAGACGAACCGCGCTCCACAAGGGGGCTTCTGCTTCGGGATCCGCATCGAGGGGCTTACCCCAGCCGTACAAACCTGAAGCACCGGTTTCAAAACGTTTGGATTTTTCCTGAAAAGCCGCCCACTCCAAGATTGCCCTGGCCGCCAGGGCAAGGTCAGGACCGCGGGAACACGCCTTCCACGCTGGAGCCGAGTCCTTATGGGATTTTTCCAGGGCAAACGCCAAGTCAGCTTGGGTTTTTTGACGCAGAACGGGGTCTGTTTCAAGTTCCAGGTACCGTTCCAGCGTCCGTTCGACGGCTGGCCAATCACCCAAACCTTGCTGAAGGTCGGCCATTGCGGGCAAAAGACGAAGACCCAACTGGGGCTGAAGCTCCAACGCTTGCTTTAAGACGGCAACTCCGGCTTCGTCTCGTCCCTGAGCCTTTTCCAATTGGGAAAGACGCAAGGCGGCGTCAGCTACCAAGGGAGAATCAGGGATTTCGGTCAGCACTTTGAGCCAAAAGGTTCGAGCCGAGTCATTGCCGCAGAGGTCCCCCAGGCGCAAAAGTGCCTGGGCTTTGAGTTCCGGGTCCGCGGGGCGGGTTGCCAGAAAGGCTTCAAACGCCGAGCGGGCCGGTTCGACCTGGTTGAGCTTTTGACGGACAATTCCCAAGTAAAACCAAGCTTTGGAAAATAAAGAAGGTTCACTCGGGGAATGGGTGGCCTCGTGAAACTCGGTCTCGGCCAACGCCCATTGCTCGCTTGCGTAAGCAGCCCACCCTTCCCAATAAGGGATACGGTTCCTAATGTCCGGATCCGAAACGCTGCGTTGCAACTTTTGAAAAGTGTCCAGAGCCTCCAGGGACCTTTGCGCCCGTAAGAGGGCGACTCCCCTCAAAAAACTCGCCGCGTCGGCACGGGGTGAATCAGGGTGGTTTTGAACAAACTCCAGAGCCAACTTGGCCGCGGCGTTCCAGGCCTGAGAATCAAAAACGTTTTGTAAGGTCGTCCAGTCTCTGGAGGCCGAACTCACCGTCTGGGCCGAAGCGGGAAACAAGATGACGAGAAAACAAAGGCCTGCGCCGAGAAAACGACGTCTTGTCCCCGTCATAGCGCTCCGGCAGTCTGGGGAGCAGAAGGTTTACGAATTTTGAGTGCCAGTTTTTCTTTGCGGAGCTCGATAAAAATTCGGTCACCTGCCTGCAATTGCCCTTTCAAAATCTCTGTAGAAAGCATGTCTTCCAGCTCGCGCTGAAGCACACGGCGGAGGGGTCGGGCACCATAAACGGGGTCCCAACCTTTTTGTATCAGCCAAGTTTTGGCCTTAGGAGTCATTTCAAGATGAAGATTTCGTTGAAGGAGACGCTCTCTTACTTCACCCAGCATCAGTTCAAAGATGATCTCGACCTGTTTTTCCGTAAGGGCGTGGAAGACGACGATCTCATCGATCCGATTGATAAACTCGGGACGAAACTGCCGCTTAAGCTCGTTCATCGCCGAAGATTTGATTTCGTGGTAGTCCATCATGCCCTCAAAGGCTTGAAAGCCCAGTCCCCCGGACTTAGAAATCTGCCGGGCTCCAGCGTTGGAGGTCATGATCAGAATGGTGTTTCGGAAAGAAACCGTGTGCCCCAAGTTATCTTGCAGTTCTCCTTCTTCAAGGATTTGTAAAAGAAGGTTAAAAACATCGGGGTGTGCTTTTTCAATTTCGTCCAACAGAACTACACTGTAAGGTTTGCGGCGGATTTTTTCTGTCAATAGACCGCCTTCTTCGTAACCGATGTAGCCAGGAGGCGCTCCAACTAGGCGGCTGACGTTGTGTTTTTCCATAAAGTCAGACATATCGAGACGGATCAAGTTTTCTGTACTGCCAAACAGGAAGTCGGCCAAGGTTTTGGCGAGGAGCGACTTTCCCACACCCGTCGGCCCCAAAAAAATAAATGAGCCCAGGGGACGGCGCGGGGAATTCAGGCCAGTCCGGGCTCTGCGGATGGCCGAGGCAATAGCTCCAATGGCCTCTTCTTGCCCGATGACGGATTGATGAAGAACCGCCTCGACTTGGAGCAGTTTATCGGCTTCCGTCTGCGCGATGCGGTTGATGGGAATTCCAGTAACGTCAGCGAGGATATTCTGGATATCCTCAGCGGCAACGGTCCGAGGCTGGTTGTCAGCGCTGGATTCCCAACGCGCCTTGGCGGCCTCGATTTCAGTCCTCAGGCGGCGGACTTCATCCCGGATCGCCGCCGCCTTCTCGTAGCTTTGCGTGGTGACAAGCTCGTTTTTCTCTTTTGTAAGAGCCTCGACCTGAGACTCCAGTTCAAGAATTTCTTGCGGTCTGTAGTTGGCCTGGATTTTTTTCTGCGAACCGGCTTCATCGATGAGGTCGATTGCCTTATCGGGAAGACTGCGGTCAGCAATGTAACGGTGAGAAAGCGCAGCTGCGGCTTCCAGAGCTTCGGGAGTGTAAACAACGTTATGAAACTGGGCGTACTTGTCAGCGATTCCCTGGAGGATTTCGATCGTCTGGTCGACCGAAGGCTCACCGACGACGACGGGCTGAAACCTTCTTTCGAGGGCGGCGTCACGTTCGATGTGTTTCCTGAATTCACTCAGCGTGGTAGCCCCGATGCACTGGATCTCTCCGCGCGACAAAGCGGGCTTGAGCATATTACTCGCGTCGATGGCCCCTTCGGCACCCCCGGCGCCGATAATCGTGTGCAGCTCATCAATAAAAAGAATGACGTTGCCGACGCTTGTAATCTCTTTCATCACACGCTTCAGGCGTTCTTCGAACTCGCCACGATACTTTGTTCCGGCGATCAGCGCCGCCAGATCCAGAGTCATGACCCGCTTACCCAGAAGCGAAGAAGGCACATTTCCCAGGGTAATCGACTGTGCTAAGGCCTCGACGATCGCCGTCTTGCCGACACCCGGCTCCCCGATCAAAACCGGGTTATTCTTTGTCCTACGGGCAAGGATTTGGATCAGTCTGGCAATTTCTTTATCGCGGCCCACAACGGGGTCGAGAGTTTTTTTAAGCGCCAGTGCCGTTAGATCTCTTGAAAATTCATCAAGAGTCGGCGTTCCCTTTTTGTTGGAAGCGACAGAAGACGGTCTCTTCCAGCGTTGATCGTCGCTGCCTTGGGGAAGCTGCCGGGGTTCCCTGGTGCGCAAGGGACTCCCCCCTGAAAGGTCACTGATGACTTCACGGAGGGTTTCCAGGGTAATCGCATTGTTTTGAAGGTACATTGACACGAGACTTCCCGTTTCTGCAACCGCTGCCAAAAGAAGGTGTTCGGTTCCGATGTATTCATGGCCCAGGGCGCGGGCCTCGTTTGCGCTCTCCTCGAGGATTTTCTTCCCCCTTTTGGATGGCGGCACGTCGCCCAAAACAAAACCGGAAGGCTTGCGCGGGATGGCTTTCTCGATTTCAGCCTGCAGGGCTACAAGGTCGACGTTCATAGACTTCAAGGCCTTATAACCGATACCTTCACCGTCTTTAAGTAAAGCGAGGATCACGTGTTCAGGCAGGAGCTGGTCCGAGTGAAAGCGGCGAGCTTCCTCTTGAGCCAAAACCGTTAGAATCCGTTGTGCCCGTTGTGTCAATCCTTTAAACATGCATCCTCCCCTTCAAGAAGCATCTTGCGTACGGTCAGGGCCCGATTTCTGTCTTCTTCCCCCTCCCTTTCCGAGAAAGAAATTCTCAGCTGAGCGCCCTGAAGCCGAAAAAATAGCCTATCAAGATTCCTCGCAACTTCTTTATTCATTATAACCATTTCCGGGGCACGGCGCAAAGCGGATAGCGCCGGCAAGGTTTCTTCCCAGGTCAATTTCCGTGCATTTGTCAAAAGCCCCCAGGCGCGGTTGACTCGATCTTCCACGTCCACAAAGCGGGTTTCCTGTTCCCGGCGGCGCGCTTCAAGTTCCCCCAGGGTGATTTTCTCGGCAAGGTCGCCCAGTGTTTGAGCCAATTCATCGCCGCTCCTGCCGAAAGAAAAGCTCCCGCGAAGCCAAAAAAAATCCGACTCACCCCGTTCCGAAGCCCAGACCGGACTCAAAGAAAAGCCTCGCCTTTCCACGGTTTTCATCATCGCTTCCCACAGACCCGAGGCCGCGGATGCCGGCAGATGCAAAAGAACCGACGGGATCAACCCTGCACCGGCAAAGGCCGGGTCGGCAGTGACCCAGCCCCACCCCGATCGGTAGGCGAATCCAAGACTTTTCGCCAAGCGCTCTTCCCACTGCCGCCACTCAAGAAAAGTCTCAGTCACTTCTCCCCCAGGGCTTAGAAAGTCCAGGCGGAGATGATCGGAACCTCCCCAATGAAGGCCAAAACGCTCTTTATTCCAAAACCAGGAAATTGCCTGGGGGTAACGAGTTCCGTGTCCAGGAGTCAAAAGCCTTTCGTCAGCCAGACTCTGAACAAGAGGTGTCGAACCCAGCCAATCGATCTTCTCTTCGCAGTCACCAAAGGACTCAAACAGCACTCTGGACACCCTTTCATTGAGTTCGGACAAGGCTGGGGCATCGCACCGGGTGGGAAAGGGCCAACCTTCAAGATTTCTGAGAGCCGTCCACTTGGTCACAAGGACGCAGGGGTGCGGCACCTTGTTTTCCAGGTACCAGGATCTCTGGGGGTCAAGCAGAGTTTTCATTGGTCGGCCTCTTGCAAGGCCCGAATTTCATCACGAATCTCTGCGGCCCTTTCAAATTGTTCCCCTTCGACCGCAGTCAGAAGTTCAGCTTGCAGTCGGAGCAGATGTTCGGTTCTCGCATGACCTTCCGAAGAAACTTTGAGAAAATCCGGCAAAGGAACATCGTAGGAAAGCGGCCAGCCCGAATAGCGGGCCCGGTTTAAAATCCAGGTCGCAAACGTCGCGTAGCACTCAGGGCACCCTAAACGTCGAGTCCTTTTAAGTTGTATAAAAGTCAGACCGCAACGGGCACATAAAGTCTCGCTTTTCTCACCCTCGACTTCCCCCAAAAGAATCGCCAGGCAGTCTGAACACACGTCCCATTCCTGGTGAATCCCTTCACGGGTGACTTCCAACTTTGTCAAAGAGCCGGTTTTTCCGCATCGGCGGCAAACCCCTTCTTTCATGGATTCCCCAAGTCAAGGTTGACGAGTTTGATGTCCTGAGCATTCAGGTGCGTGATGAACCAGCTCTGGTGGGTTCCCCGATGAAAGTCCCGGGGTAAGGTGCGATCCGTCGTGGGGAGGATCTTCGCCTTGGGAAAAAGCCGAGGTTCCAATCGAAATTTCTGATAATTATTGCTGAAAATCAAGACACCGTCCGGTGAAAGGATCTTGAGACAATTCTGAATGAGGAGGGGTGCGTCTCTCTGAATATCCAAAGGAGAGTCCATTTTTTTTGATTGAGAAAACGTTGGGGGGTCGAGGATGATCAGATCCCAAGTTTTTCGCGTTTCAGTTCGCAGGTATTCAACGACGTCGCGGCGCAGAAAACGGTGATTCGGTCCTTTTTGAGAATTCAGTTCGAGGTTTCGCTCCGCCCAATTCAGGTAATTCGCGTTCAGGTCCACGCTGGTCGTTTCAAAAGCGCCGCCGGCAATGGCGTAAACTGTAAAGCTCCCTGTGTAGCAAAAAAGGTTGAGCACGCGGCGGCCGGCAGCAAGCGCCCGAACGTAGGAGCGGGTCCACCTGTGGTCTAAAAAAAGTCCGGTATCCAGGTAGTCGGTCAGGTTGATCTGAAACTTCAGGCCGCCTTCGTGCACCGTGAGGAGCTGTTCTTTTTCATCCAGCCGCCCGTAACGCGCCCCAGCAATTTGCCGCCGACGAAATTTGACGTAGAGTTTTCCAGGATCCCAACTTAAAACCTCAAGGCTTGAACTGATTACCTGCTCCAGTTCCGACTCTTCAATTTCACCATCGTCTAAAACGTACCAGACCAGTCGATCTTCATAAACATCAATGATGAAAGGAAAAACGTCTTCGTCATAAAGTCTAAAACACGTTATTTTGTTGTGAGAGGCCCACCTGCGCCGCTGCTTGATCAAAAAGCTTAAACGCTGGTGCAATTCGTCCAAACGGTTCAGAGGTAGCACTTGGGTTCTCTCCCGTCTTGCAAAGCCCAAAGCTCGACGTGGTGCCGGATGGGGCTCGCCTTGATCTTGGGCGAAAGTACTTCTTCCACCTGAAAAAAACCCGCATTTTCCGTCATGTGGACTTCAATTCGGACGGGTTTTTTTTCACCCTCCGTGATTTTAACGCGGTCGATCGCCAGGGCGCTGTACTTATGGATATCGCCCAAGCGCGCACCCGTCGCCAGCATCATGGGTATTCTCGCCCGGCCTTTTTCCATGTCGCATCCGTCGGCAACCAAAATAATCCCAGCCTCGGCCGAATGGATCGGGATCGTTGCCATGTGGCCCATGATGCACTCCATCGCCAAAGACCGTGCGATTACCCGCCGCGCGATCTGGTCCGGATAGATTTCTGCCAGAACACGTTCCAGGATAGGTTGAGCCAACCAAATGCCCGTGTTTTCATGAAAAGCCCGCCCAAGGCTCATCCCAACGTCATGGAGAAAGGCCGACAAAACGATCACCACAAGGCTGTCTTCGTAGACCCCCACCTCCTCGTTTTCTAACGACAGCGGGATTTTGGCTTCATGAAGGATGTTCGCCAACTTAATCGCGTTGCTGGTGACTTTCCGCATATGAACCGGACCATGGTCATTGTATCCTAGGCGTTTGATCGACACCGTGTTGGCATAGTCCTGTAAGGCTTCAATTTCAGGATCAGCTTTCACAAGCCGATACGCTTTGAGGGCCAGACCCGTGAGACGACGTTCGATTCTTTCGTTGAGTTGCTGCTCTTTGACGGAATGCACGGCTGCCTCCTCAACCCTCGAGTTCAGTACCGTTGTGAGCGAGCTCTTTCAACCAACGTTCTGCCAAAGGATCTTCAGGATCGTACTCCAAAACGGATTCAAAAAATCCCCGTGCCAGTTCACGATTGCCGGAACGCAAGGCCAAAACGCCCAAATTGGACAAAATCTTGGTATTTTCCCCGTCTCGGCGCAGGGCTTTTTCCAGCAACCGCTGAGCCTCTTTCAACTGACCCAGTTCCATGTTGCAGATAGCCATTTCATTGTAAAGATCCACGGGATCGCCTTCTCGTTCAAGGGCCTTTTCGAAGGCGCTGAGAGCTTCGCTCCAATGGGACAATCTTCGATGGGCCCAGCCCAGTAAAAACCAGGCGTTCCAGACCGAGGGATTGTCGGCAAGAAAATTTTCTATGCGCTCGATGCCTTTTTCTTCCTGACCCAACAGAATAAAGTCGTACGCTTCTTTAAAAAGCCGGTCAAAATTGTCGCGGCGTTCGTAATCTGCAAGCGCTTTTCGGGCGGCATTGATCTTGGACTCGTCACGGCCGAGCTCAAAAAAAGCGTCAAAAAGCCCTCGGGCACGTTCAAGGTTCTTTTGCTTTAAATGAAAGAAGCCCGCGTAAAAAAAAGCATCAGGAAGGGGCGGAGTCGCCGTCATAGCCTGAGAAAACCTTTTTTGAGCCTGGGACAGGCAGGCTTCCGCCTCTACAGACCTGTCCTTTTGTGAAAGGAACTCGGCCTGGTCATCGTAAAGCAGGGCCAAGTTCAACTGCGTCCGGGGGTTGGTTGGATCCAGGCCTTCCAGCGCCAAAAAAACCTCTTCGGCCAGTCTAAAATCCTTGGATTGCGCTTTGACAATGCCCGTACTGGACAATTCCTGATAAATTTGCGGCCTGACGGCCAGAATAAAATCCCGATAATAGCCAAAATCGCGGTGATCACGTTCCCAGGCCATGATTTTTAACATTGCCGCTACAATTTGCTCCCAACTCAGCTCCGTAAGATCGGGAACCTTGCCCGAACGGCTTTCGACGGGTAAAGGAATGCTCGGGTCCAGGGCAAAATCGCCCAAGCTTCGTGCCAGTTCGGGGGGGACTTGAAGATAGTAAAGATGGTATTCGGGCGGTACGGTCAAATGGACTCCTTCTGGGACGCTGCGTTTTTTTTAGCAGCGATCGACTTGGTCAAGAGCTTCAAAAAATCATTGATCTTGACTTTGTATACTTGAGGGACCGATTCAGGATCAAAAAGCATGACAGCCTGAGTCAGGTCCGGGTGGCCTTCGAGGGGTTCCACGCGTAAAAAAGCGCCTCCAAGGGAGAGGACATGCCCATCTTCAAAGTCCACGAGTCGCAAAACACAAGGACGTTTGTCCAAAAATTTTGCTACACCTGGAAAGATGAGTTTTGCCCCGCCAAACGAAAGGTCGCGCAAAAGGCACTTACGGTCAATCTGTTCCACTGAAATTATGGCGTTGCAGGATTGGAAACCGATTTTACGGATGATCTGTTCATTGACAGGAATCCGTTCGTCTTTTCGTTTATGGGCGTTGACGTTGGCCTCAAGAAATCCCCCCAAAATTTCGATCAGGTCGTCTGAAGGGCGTTGGGGAAAGTCTAGCGTCATGAAGTACAGGTCAGGATTCGTCGCGTTCGTGTACTTATTGTAGCCTTTGATCTTGACATTCACAAAAAAGGTCAAGGGCTCAGGCTTGTCCTGCAAGCGGAAACTGTACCGGAGGGAACCCAGGTTACTTTCTTTCCTCAACCTTTCAATTTGATCGGGTTTCAAGCTGAGAATGACCTTAGCACCTTCCAGGGATGAAGAATACAGAAGGCAGGGCCACTGGGCGCCCATCAGTTTTAAAAAGACCTGGTCCTGCACGAAGCCTAGGAGCTTGGTTACCTCAAGGTTAAAGGTGACTTCAATGGAACGATAGAGGTCATAATAATTCTGAATCTGTTGACTAGTAACAACCGGCATGCCAAATCAAATGAGAATCGAATCAATCTTTTCAATTAACGAGCGGGTTATGCGTTCGGCTTCCTCTGCTTCAGGCGGTGAAAAACCCTGCGGATTTTTCTTTCTTTCCTTGAGGAGTTCATCTGTTACCAGAATCCCTGCCAAAAGTGCCATTTTCAGAGGATCTCCCGTCGTCAAAGACTGTCCGGTTTCCTCAACCTTCTTTTGATAGTAGGCAACAACTTCTTTAAGATAGTCAAGATTTTCGTCACTTTTCAAAGAAAAAGACGAGCCTAGAAGCTTTACCGCCAAAAGCTGTGAAGCCATAGGCGTCAGAAAATTCCAAGACTGGGTTGATCATCCTGTTCGGACGGAGGAGCGTCGGAATCGCTCGAATCCTCAACAGGTTCGTCCGCAGAGAAGTCAGAAACCGAGTTCTCAGCTAACTCAAAAGGAATCTCTTGATGCCCCGAGGGGTCATCCGACCCGGAAATTTCCGCAATACCGGCGGCACCGCTGGCCGCTGGCACTTCACCGGCGTTGGGTGTCTCAGCAGGTTCCGAATCGATCTGACCCAGATCGTTTAAAGCACTTTGAATGCCGAGTTCGATCTGGGTCTGCGCTGTCTTCAGGGCTCCTAAAAGCTCCTCCATCTCTTGGATTCGAACCTCGGTGTCGGCCAGACGGGAACGAAGATGATCGTTCTCCCGCCGTAAGTGCACAACAAGCTGAACCGCCTGCTTTACTTTGATTTCCAAGGTTCGAACTTGGTCGATGTGGATCATGCCTTATGACTCCCTAGCTCGCAAGAGCTTCTTTCACCTTGGAAACAAGGCTCACAAAAGCCTTGGGATCTTCAATCGCAAGGTTCGAGAGGGCCAAGCGATTCAGAGTAATTTGAGCCTTGTTCATCCCCTCAATGAAACGAGAGTAGGTCAAACCTTCCGACCGGACCGCCGCCGAAATGCGCGTAATCCAAAGACGTCTAAAATCACGTTTCTTGGCCTTACGGTCACGGGTGGCGTACTGCATCGCCTTGGCGGCAGCGTCCTTGGCTGTTCGAAAATTGGACTTCGCGCGACCGCGAAAGCCCTTTGTAATCTCTGTATACTTTCTGCGACGATCGCTTCGACGTGTTCCGTCTACTGCTCTGGGCATGACAGGTTCTCCTTAACCGTAGGGTAACATGGTCCGAACTCGGCGAGCTTCTGATTCACACAGAATGCCGGGTTGACCAAGATTGCGTTTCCGTTTGCGACTCTTTTTTGTCAAGATATGACGCAAACCGATTTTTTTAAACTTAACCTTCCCGCTCGCCGTCAGGCTGTAGCGCTTTTTGGCGCTTTTACGGGTCTTCATCTTGGGCATGAGCTTCCCCTTATTGTTTTTTCGCTTTGGGAGCGATAGTCACCGACATGAAACGACCTTCCATTTTCGTAGGACTTTCGACAACAAAAACTCCCTCAAGCAGTTCTAAAACCTTCTCAAGAACGTTACGGCCAAGCTCAGGATGGGCCATTTCCCGACCACGGAAACGAATGGTTACCTTGATCTTGTCGCCTTCCTCAAGGAACTCCTTGATGTGCTTGACCTTGAACTCCATATCGTGCTTTTCGATCTTCGGCTGCATCCGAATTTCTTTCAGCTGGGTGATCTTTTGATTCTTCTTGGACTCACGAAGCTTTTTTTCCTGCTCAAACTTGAACTTACCAAAGTCCATGATCTTACAGACGGGAGGAACTGAATTCGGGGCGACTTCAACAAGATCGAGATTCGCTTCCCGAGCTAACTGAAGAGCCTCAGAAATCGAAACGACCTTTTGCTCTCCATCTCCGCCGATCAGACGGACTTCCTTAACCCGGATCGTTTCATTGACCCGGAAATCCTTTTCTTTTGTCGACATATCCCTCCACGTAAGCTCGTATGTTCGGATTCAGTCAACGAATCTAACACAGTCGATTTTTTTTGTCTAGCTTGATTTAGAGACCTTGCCAAGACTTGCTGGTCCATGGCAGGATGAGTCCATGAATTTGTTTCTTCTCTTCTGCGTGCCGACGACGGCCTTCCTTATGGTGTGGCACTTTTTCTGGGCCATCAAACCACCCCGGCCTGTTTTTTTATATGCTTCAAGCGCCTTGTGGGGTCTAGGGGCCCTCATGATCACTTTTCCCCTCCAGCCCCTGACGCTTTTTAACGGCGATTTTGGAGTCTTTTTTGCGGGCTCCTGGCTAAACAACGGTCTCATCGGGCCCGGCCTCCTGTTGGGGGCTTTTTATTGGCGTCATCGCCACGATGACAATCAAAGC